>CAZORZ010000153.1:0-4271 GCA_964582255.1 uncultured Gammaproteobacteria bacterium
AAACAGAGCATTACGCTGCTTATTGAGTAGGCGTGACAGCGTAAAACCACCTAGGCAAAAAGTTCGTGTGCTTTTCTTTAGCCCTTGGATAAAAAGACGTATTAATAAAGGTACTGAGGTCACAATAATCAAAATAACCACTAAGCTAGCAAGGCTTAATTTCCAATCTCTAATTAACACAAATAGTAATAAACCCATTACCAATGTTACCGCTATAAACAAGCCATATTGACGTGATTCAAATTGCCAGTGTTGTGCTCGTAATACATTATTAGGGCTGGTTTTTAACAGTACCCAAAAAAAGGGCAGACTAAAGCCAAATAAACCGATGGCGCCGAATAAAGCACCCATAAAATATGGCACGACACCACTGCTGGGTAAGCTATTACTAAACCATTGACCTAATAACCATTCAATGGGGATTTGCGAGAGCCAGCCCAATACGGCTGCAATCGGTAAAGCGACTAGCCATACCATTGTAATTTTTTTAAGATAATAACTCAGCAAGCTTTTTTGCGAGACACCAAACACGCGCATGACGGCTACTTTTCTTGATTCTAAGGATGCAATATATCGAGCTGATAATGCGATCGCAGACATTGCTATTACTAAGGTCATAATAATACCAAAGGCAAAGAAATTTCTAACGCGTTCTAGGGCTGTACGCATTTCAGGCCGTGCGTTTTTTAAACTTTGCAGCGTTTCTTTCTTGCTTAATAAAGGTTTTATTTCAGTGATGAAGTGTTTTATTTGTTCTGCCTCACCCGAAAATAATGCGAAATACTGGACTCGGCTTCCTGGCACAATTAGCTTTGTTTTGTTTAAGTCTTGCAGGTGAATCATCACTCGAGGGGCTAAATTAAACAAGCTTCCACCACGGTCAGGCTCTAGGCTGAGAATCTTATTGGGTTTTAGGTTTAGGTCACCTAACTCAATGATCGGCTCGGCGATAAATTCAGCTATTTGTTGGTCAATCCAAAGTTCGCCTTGTTTGGGGCCATAGCTACGGATTGTGACATCATCAAAAGCGTGTTGTTTAGTTTCTAAATGACCACGTAAAGGGTAGGCTGAATCGACTGCTTTTAGTTCGACTAAATGGAGATCATCTTGGATAAAAATAACCGTACGAAGAGTCACTGTTTGCGCGGTGTTTAAACCATATTGCTTCGCTTTTTTTATGAACAGCGGATTAATGACCTCGGTGGATAACACCAAGGCATCAGCAGCTAATAATTCACTGGCTTGTAAATCTAACAAGCGACTAATTTTATCGGTAAATAATTGACTGGCAGTAATGATCGTCATGCTGATCACTGCTGCCACCAACATAAAGGCATAGCCTTGATAGTTCGACATTATTTTTTTAATGTTAAGCAATGATTTGTCCTGCTTCCATTTTGATAACACGATCAGCTCTTGCTGCAAGGCTGGACTCATGCGTGACTAATACCAGTGCGGTGCCAAATTTCTCTCTTAAATCAAACATTAAATCAGTTATCTGCTGACCGTTTTTACTGTCTAAATTCCCTGTTGGCTCGTCGGCAAATAAAATTTTAGGTTGTACCGCAAACGCTCTGGCAATGGACACTCGTTGCTGTTCGCCACCTGATAAAAAATCGACTGGAGTATCAGCCTTGTTCGCTAAGCCCACTTGCTCTAATGTCATCAGCGCCCTTTGTTTTACATTGTCTAAACTTAGTAGCTCTAAGGGCAACTGGACATTTTCAAGCGCTGTTGCACCTTGTATTAATTGAAAATTTTGAAACACAAAACCAATGTTTCCTTTACGAATAGTTGCTCGCTGCTCTTCATCGGCATGAGTTAAGTCTGAGCCTAGCAACATCACCTTACCCGTGTCTGCATTATCTAAGCCTGCCATAATGCTTAACAAGCTGGTTTTTCCTGAGCCTGATGCGCCTGTTATTGCCACCGCTTCATGCATACCGACTTTTATATTAATATCATTTAGAATAGTCAATTGACTTTCCGCTGTTTTAACCGATTTTGTAACCTGTGATACAACTATGCATTCATCATTATTCATTTATATTGCCAGTGTTTTTACTTTTGTTTTAGTAATCATTAATCCCGTAACCGCTCAACAACAGAAAATTCTGATTATGGGTGATAGCCTAAGTGCTGGCTATCATATGAAAATTCAATCTAGCTGGCCGTTTTTATTACAAAAAACTTTCGACAAAACCGATAAAAATATTCGAATTATCAATGCCAGCATTAGTGGCGAAACGACTTTCGGTGGTAAAAATAGAATCCATCAACTTATTCAACAGCATCAGCCTACTTTTATCATCATTCAATTGGGGGGCAATGATGGCTTACGTGGATTAAACATTAAGATTAGTCAGGCTAACTTAGTCACTATGATCGCTACTGCAAAAAACTATGGCAGCCCTGCCTTACTCATTGGCGTGCGATTACCACCTAATTTAGGTAAGCGTTATAACGAAAGGTTTCAGTCTATGTATCGAACTGTCGCGCAACAAGAGGATGTGTTTTATTTAGAAAAGTTTTTGCTCGACATTGCAGGGAACCAACAGCTGATGCAAAATGATGGTATTCATCCCCTTCCCATAGCTCAGCCCCTACTTAAAGAAAAAGTACTTAAAGCTCTGCTAAAGACTGGATTATTTTAACTGCTTGCCCCATTGCTACTGGCCATTCATCGTTATTTCTATTAAGCCAAATACAATCCCAGCCTGCATTTTTTGCCCCCTTTATATCAATAGAAATATCATCGCCCACATACAGACATTGTGATGCTTCTAAGTGTGCTTGCCGCTCTATCTGTTGAAACATCTTAGGGTCTGGCTTTGCTGCTTTAACATCTGCCGCATTTATCGAATAAGCCATATAAGGTGCTGCTGCAGTCTGTAACACATCTGCGTTGCCATTGCTGATGCTGGCTAATTGGTAGCGCGGCGATAAGCGTTTGAATAAAGGAATAACATCAGCATATAAATTGACGTTATTTCGTTCGTCCATAAAAACCTTAAGGCCTAAGGTGGATACTTGTTGAGGTGAATAATGGCATTGCTCAGCTAAATGCGCTAAAAACTGACGCCTCATTTCTGTGAGGTCTACTTGCAGCTCTGGATGTGCAATTTGAAAGTCATTACGCTTACCCATCATTGATGTCATTGAGTATCGATTGGTTATTAAAGGGTATTGCTCACTTAACCAATAATATAATGCTTCTTCAGCCTTGATAATGGTTGGCATACAGGGCCATAGGGTGTCATCAAGGTCAAAGGCTATTAAACGTATAGATGATGGAATCAAGTGTAACTACTCAGTAAGTTTTGTGAGTGCAAGGCGAAAGAACAGGGCTCACACGTGTATTGTAGTGCTGTCGACGTAGTAATGGGGTCAGTTTGGCGTGTAACGGAATTATTACAATTAAATTATCGTTTAGATGCTAACTCTAATATTTTCTCGGCAATATTATGTAAAGGCAAAACAAAATCAGCGTGCCCACGTTTTACTGCCTCGCCGGGCATACCCCACACAACGCTGGTTGCTTCATCTTGTGCAATAGTTGCTGCACCTGCTTTTTTCATAGTACCCATCGCTTCTGAACCGTCTGCACCCATGCCCGTTAGCATGACACTCATTGCATTTTTTCCGACATTTTTAGCCACAGAATTAAACATCACTTCGACAGAGGGTTTATGTCTATTCACCGGATCAGTGTCGAGTAAGCGACAAATAAAACGAGCGCCATCCCTAACCACTTCTAAATGCCGATTTCCTGGCGCTACATAAGCATGGCCGGGTAATATTTGTTGCCCATCTTCTGCATGAAAAACTTTCATTGCCGAATTTTTATCTAAACGTGCCGCAAAAGGTTTACTAAAGGCTTCTGGAATATGTTGAGTGATGACGATCCCCGGACAATTAGTTGGCAATTGACACATAACATCTTTAAGCGCTTCTGTTCCACCTGTAGAAGCACCAATGGCGATCACCATGTCTGTCGTTTTAAAACTACTCGGACTAAAAGCTGATTTTTTGGCAATAGTACTTTGTGGAACCGCTGCATTTAAACCACGTATTTTAGCTCTTGCGGCCGTTTTAACTTTTTGTTTTATTTCTGCTGCATAAGCATGCATTTCTTCTTGCACGTTAACCTTAGGTTTAGACACATAGTCAACCGCACCCAGTTCAAGCGCCTCAAGCGTTACGTCAGCGCCAGATTCAGTTAATGTAGATACCATAACAACAGGCATTGGTCGTAAACGCATTAGATTACG
>CAZORZ010000154.1:0-4250 GCA_964582255.1 uncultured Gammaproteobacteria bacterium
ACATTAATATTTGGCTGTTGCAGATCAATACTTTTAATTGTTAACTGTGAATGCTTTAAGTCAAAATCAATCTGCTGTAAAACGACGCTAGCAAAGGTGAGTAATTCGACGTTTTGCTTGTCTTTAAAAAGCTGTAACTGTTTTAACTGAATATCACTCACCTTGACAACATCAGCGCCAAAATAAAAGTCGTTAATGCTTAGATTTTGAAACGCATTCACTAATAACTGATTGTTTAAATCAACTAAACGACTTTCTGTTATAGCCAAATTGGAACGCACAATCAGCTTATTTTCGCTTATCTGTGTCGAGCCTTCAGTAACAATCTGTTCGGCATTATATTGTAGTTTTTTATACACCACCTTCACGTCAGAAAGCGCAATTTTATGTGTCACGTCACCTGTCATAACCTCATCAAAAGCTAGGTCGATTTTTATGTCGGCATCGACCGATCCTTTTAATTGCTCAACATGTGCTTTATAAAACTTATTAAATCGTTGCTTATTGAGTCGCTCTAGTGTGATCGAGCCTTTGACTGTTTTAATCGGTGCGAATAGCTGTAGATCAAACGATGCCTTAATATCGGTTTTTTGCTCTGATATTAAAATAGATATTTGGCTAATTGATTCTTTTTGCCACGAGCTTATGTTTTCAATGGTTATATTTTTTAAATCAATATCTTGTTTAAAATCAGGCTCTGAATAGCCTATTTTACTGTCATTTAACACAAAATTATGCAATGCAAAATCAATTGCTTTAGCGTCAGTTTTACTCTCATCATTGACATCGTTATTAACGGGTAGTTGATAACCATTAATCGTGATATCACCAACATTATTCTTTACCACGTTTAGCTTTGCGCCAGCAATATGAACGCTTTCCACAATGATTTTTGACTGTAATAAAGGCAGCATTTCAATGTCGACTGCCAAGCTATTTATCTGCATTGGCTGCTGGTCAAAGCTTACCGACAATTGATCTATTGAAAAACGACCCGTGAATAAATTAATGTCTATGTCTTTTATTGCTACTGATTTAGCGCCCTGTTTTTGCAAGCTATAGTGCAAACCCCACTGCACCATAAATGGTAATAGCAACAACAATACAGCAACCACCAATAGGGCGATTAAACTTATTTTTATTTTTCTATTTTGATTTAATTTTTCTAATAATGATGGCATAGGATCAACGTGTTAATAATTTTAATTGGGCAAACAAGGTTTGCATTTTGGGGTTTCTAATAAATGATAAATTGTACGGATGTTCACAACTTATTTTTTTAAAGCTGTGTGAAACGGGCAGCTCATCTATAAGCTGGGCTACTTTGCCCCACAACACCAGCGTTGGCAATGTTGTTTTCTGCTGTTTAATCTCAATTAATAACTGATTGATGAATGGCTTCCAAAATCGTGCTTCAACCGCTGGTTTACGTGCTTCATGTAACACTGGGGTCGTGTTACATAATAAGAACCCATGTTGTTGTAACGCTTGAAAAAATTCATCTATGCCCTGAACCAATTTATCTTTACTTAAAGCAGCGATGGCTTGTTGGGTTATTTTATCCTCAGCATCCAGCTTCAGATGTCCTTCTGCCAATAGCGTGCACTTCATAATATTGCGTAATGAAGTCGCTCGATTAATCTTTTTGCTTAAGCCTTTTTCTGACCATAACTCTGTCACCGCGGCATCATAAAACGCAATGCCATTAGCTGATTGTTGGCGAGGGTAAGGAGACTCACCAAATAGAATAAATTTACAGTTATTGGGGTCTCGTTTAAACGCTGCAAAAATATCGGCAATACCGGGCAACCATCGCTCATCTGTCACTAACTCATCTATATACGCAGCATCGACTTGTTTAAGCGCTTTCACTAAAATCGGTCGCCACTGAGAGTGAACGGCCGAAGCAGACAATAAGGTATCAATGCTGTTCAAAATATAATGGCTCTGCTTACGTTAAATTAATACTTACTTATATACTAATTCTTGCGCCACATCAGGGCAATCACTTTTACCTCAGCTTGTCTTAATAACTGTTGAATCATGTATCGCTTAGTAATTGCTGATTCAAACACCACTGCATCCCTTATCCGTAATACAGGCGCTTTTCCTAAGGGTGGCACTGTGGCAAACCAATCAGGTAAATCTTCTAAATCAACATAGGTTGCTTTAAATTTTATTTTTTTCTAATAAGGTAATCGCCGACCCTTGTACAAAAGGGCACACTTTAAAGCTAATAAGTTCGGGCATATTTTGTGCGCTCATGGTTACTCTATTTAGGGTCAAAAACTTAAAAACGCACTTAATGCTATGGCTCAATTTGGTATTGAACGCAAAAATTTTGATCAGGCGCTATTCATGTAAATAGGCTTTTTATAATTTAGATCAACCAGATAAATTATAATATCCCTATATACTCATTCTCGCTATAATCGCGCGCAAATCAAAATCAACCCACCTAAGAGTATCTTATGAGCCAATCATCAAATAACGAACTATCGCTATCTATTGTTGCCGTCGTCGCTATATTAGGAGTCATTGCCCTAGTGCAGTTTTTTGTCTTGTCTATGATGGCTGGCGGCATTGGTAGCAGCCAAATAGATGGAATACCGGAAGATACTGCCATTGTCGACGCTCGTATCAAACCTGTTGTTACCCTAGCGGATATTCGTGGCGAAGGCTCAAACACTCTAGCGGCTGCTCCTGTTGTTGCAAAAAAATCTGCCAAAGAGCTATACAATGTCGCGTGTATGGCTTGCCATGCAAACGGCGTGGCTGGCGCACCAAAACCTAACGATAAAGCAGACTGGGAAGCCCGTTATGCGAACGGCATGGATTCGTTATTAGCGGCCGTAGTCAATGGTAAAGGCGCTATGCCTGCTAAAGGTGGGTCTACTTTTACTGACTCTGAACTGACTTCAATCATTGAATATATGTTAGTTGATAGCGGTGTAATGGATGCTAAGCCAGAAACGCCTGCTGATACAACGCCAACAAACAATGCACCTATGACTGAAAAAACGGCTGAACCTACGGCGCAAGTAAACATGGACATTGATTTAGCCGCTGGCGAAAAAGCCTATGGCAGTGCTTGTGGCGCATGTCATAACAATGGCGTGGCTGGCGCACCAAAATTAGGCGATGCCGCCGCTTGGGCAGCCCCTAAAGCGTCGGGTATCGACGCATCAACCACTGCGGCTATTAACGGAAAAGGTGCCATGCCTCCCAAAGGTGGCGCTAGTTTCTTAAGTGATGATGACGTTAAAAATATCGTAGGATATATGTTTAGCAAAATCTAAACCCCTAATAACCCAAAAAAGCGGCTAAGGCCGCTTTTTTTATGCGTGGAGAATAAAAATATGAGCGATCACCCCATCGAAGTTATTGTTGGTTCAAAAAGTCCTGAGCATTGCGTCATTTGGCTGCATGGCTTAGGCGCAGATGGCCACGATTTTGAAGCCATTGTAGATCAGTTTGAATTGCCAAAAGAACTGACAATTCGTTTTATTTTTCCTCATGCACCGATGCAAGCCGTCACTATCAATCAAGGGTTTGTGATGCGCTCTTGGTACGACATTCGCTCACAAGACATCTATAGCGACCAAGATGAAGTAGGCATTCAAGCGTCACAGAAAACAGTTAATGACTTAATTGAACAACAGATAAACTTAGGCATTAAATCAGAAAATATTGTGTTAGCAGGGTTTTCACAGGGTGGTGTCGTTGTATTACAAACCGCATTACGATGCTCACATCAACTTGCTGGCGTAATGGCTTTATCCTCTTATCTTGCATTAGAACACTCGTTAAAAGCCGAAAAAGCCGAAGCCAATCAAAATATTCCTATTTTTTTAGCTCATGGTGATGCAGACCCTGTTATCAATATTAAATGGGCGCATCAAACTCATAGTCACTTGATTCGAGAAAAATATTCTGTCCAATGGCACGAATATAATGACATGCCGCATTCAGTCAGTGCTCAAGAAATAGCCGACATCAGTCAATGGTTAATTAAAGTCTTAAAATAGCACTAAAAGCATCTATACTTTAATGTTATGTGTGAAAAATCAAATAGGAGTAAATTTTGAGAAATTACGGTCTTAACTTCATTAGTAATGAAGATTTATATAACCACACTAAGAATACAGTTGAAAAATACAGATTTCAGGTTGATTTGGCTAAGTTTAACAAAAACCTTATTGACCCAATAAAATTAACTTTTGATTCAAAAGTGTACGACCGAGATATAC
>CAZORZ010000155.1:0-4233 GCA_964582255.1 uncultured Gammaproteobacteria bacterium
CAAAGCATTATCTGATGCCGGCTCAGAATGTGTTCGCGTTACGGTTAACAATAATGCGGCTGCCGCTGCGATTCGCCCCATTAAAGAACAACTGCTAAAACAAAACTATGACACCCCTATCATTGGTGATTTTCATTTTAATGGTCACAAACTATTAAAAACATATCCTGAGTGCGCTGAGTTCTTAGATAAATACCGCATCAATCCTGGCAATGTTGGCAAAGGGAAAAATAGGGATGCTCAATTTCATGAGATGATTGAAACGGCCTGCCGTTTTGATAAGCCTGTGCGTATTGGTGTTAATTGGGGGAGCTTAGATCAAGCTTTACTCGCCAAATTATTAGATGAAAACTCAAATTCACTTTCACCAAAATCTCTGACTGAAATCAATAAAATTGCGGTTATTCAATCCGCCTTAGAAAGCGCTAAAATGGCCGAAAAAATTGGGCTTGGCAAAGATAAAATTATCTTAAGCTGCAAAATGAGCCGAGTCACTGATTTAATTGACGTTTACGAAAAACTCGACAAACAATGCAGCTACGCTCTGCACCTCGGGTTGACCGAGGCTGGCATGGGTAGCAAAGGCATTGTCTCCTCTACTGCTGCATTATCTGTTTTACTCAGACAAAATATTGGCAATACCATTCGTATTTCCCTAACACCAGAACCGGGTGAGGCTCGCACTAAAGAGGTACAGGTTGCTCAAGAAATTTTACAGTCCTTAGACTTGCGCTCATTCACTCCAACAGTGGTCTCTTGCCCAGGTTGTGGACGGACCAGTAGTGAGTATTTTCAAGTATTAGCTAAAGATATTCAGCAACAACTGGTTGATAACATGCCCACATGGAAACACAGTTTTCCGGGTGTTGAAAAAATGAACGTCGCCATAATGGGCTGTGTGGTCAACGGGCCTGGGGAAAGCAAGCACGCAAACATTGGGATTAGCTTACCAGGCAATGGTGAATTGCCTGTTGCCCCAGTGTATGAAGATGGACAAAAGACAGTGACGCTAAAAGGAGATTCAATTGCAAATGAATTTATGCAGCTCGTCGAGCAATACGTGCAACGAACCTATACGCCATAAGCAATACTTGGCTAAATCGACACTTAAAGAATATCTTTTATCTCACAAGCTACTTCAAATTTGGTGGGTACAGAACCTTCAATCGGTATAGAGCGAATAACAGAAGCTCTTGCCTCCATAGGTGGGGTTATCGAATTGACTGGTGTTAACTTAACAAAAAGTTCTGTTTTTGGTGAAAACTCATCATTTACCTCTAAAAGAAACCCTTTTGCACTCAAATTCTTAACTGATCCTTCTCCCGATCGGCTATCTGCTTCACACCGATAAGTCATGACACATTCAATTGCCATTCGCTGAAAATCACGCTTTTCGCCATAATTTGTATCCATGATAACTACCCCACGTTAAATTTTAAATAACTTACCAAAGTTAGCAACATCCAGAATCTTTTTCACGTCTGTCGATGTGTTTATGATGTCTACTTTAGAGCCATCTCCACCAGCATGTTCTCTTAACAACAACAGCATCCCTAACGCAGAACTATCTAAATATTCTGTTGACGACAAATCGACAACGTAATGAACACCAGCCCCATTTGTTTCGTCATAAGACGTTCTAAATTCATCATACAACTGAAAATCAAATTTTCCTGATACTGAAATAGTAACTTTTTTACCACCATCTGCGACCGTACTATTAATTGCCATTCATATCTCTCCAGTTAATCACTTATTTTATTATGAAACAATTTATAGCAGTTATTTTCATAACTACCACTAAATTTCACTTATTTTTTAATTGATACATGATTTTTTAAATATAAGAACGCTCTAGCGCGTTAAAACATTTCTATTTCACCTTCATCCATAGAGCTTTGCCCCACTGCCTTATTCACTGGTGACGACCACTGCTGTTTTAGCATATCAATACTGGCTTTAAATTCACCTAAAACCACTAACATATCCAAGTCATTACTCTCTGTGTTTTCTTGCAATGCTGCTATTCGAGTATTTATATTATGCACAAGATCATGTAAGCGAATCACGTGTTCTTCACTGTATTTAATAACTTGCGTCACAACGTCCTCAAACTGCAATGATCGAATCGCAACCCCCACTGACGCACTGATGTCATCGGTAACCTTTGATATTTTAGTCAATTCTTCTGCCACGTGAGCATCATAACGGCCGATGTCATTCAACATGCTATCAACCTTATCTTTTGAGGATATCGTCTCTGTCATATCCTTAGAAGCCATCTCCGCGACTAAACATTTAGCGACTCCAACATCTTTCTTAGATTTTTCAATAACGCTTCTAATTTTTTCACTAAACTCATTCGAGTTTTTCGATAAGTTTCTCACCTCGTCGGCTACGACGGCAAAACCTCGACCTGCTTCACCTGCTCTAGCCGCTTCTATTGCTGCATTTAAAGCCAAAAGATTAGTTTGATCGGCGATTTTACTAACATCCTTTAACAGCTCAAAAGCATGGTCCATTTCCTTTGCTATATCATCAATTGTATAAACCATTTTCATGCTATTTTTACTGGTCGATAACAACATTTGAATAAAATATTGAAGTAAAAAGTTAGTTTCATCGACAAAACTACGCATATTAAAGCTTTCGTTCTTTTCGCCCGTTTCCACCATCCCCAACACTAATGAAGCTTGAAGCTGGCTATGTTGATTTAAATCAGTAAAGCTATCGCCTAATTTCCCAGTAGCATCCACAATAACGGTCTTTATTTGACCTAATGATTCTTTAATTTCAGTACTCTGCTCTTCTACCAAACCATTCAAACCATTCATTAAATCGAATAACTCTTGAATAACGATGTTATGCATATTTTCTGAGCTTTCAACATCCTCTAATCTTTTTTCATCTTTAAGGACACTAAATAATACAACCACGAAAGCCAGTAACGCCCCTAATGTAACGATGGAGAGATTAATCACTAATTGAGTGAGCAACAGCGCCAAAGTCAATAACGAACTGACTGCCAGCATCTTATGCTGAGCTAGGAATTGCTTAGAGAAAAAAAACATTAGGACGGAACCATTACCCGACAATTTAATAAATCATCTGCAAGATTGGTATAGTCTTTAGCTCCATTGCTGCGTGGATTATATTCAAATATGGTCTGACCAAAACTTGGGCTTTCAGCAATAGGTGCGCATTCTCTTATTGGAGTCTGTAAAACTTGCTTTGGAAAATATTCTAGCAATTTATCCTTCACCTGATTTGAAAGGCGTCTGCGCACGGTAAATCGAGTGAGCGCAACCCATATTCGTAAGGCTTTATCCATATAATTTTCAGAGCTTTTAATGGTTTTTAAAAGCTGAGATAAACCATGCAACGCTAAATAATCGCTTGAAACGGGGATCACTATCTCATTTGCAGCAAACAATGCATTGAAGTTAAGTAATCCAGATGTGGGCGGACAATCTATCACTATATAATCATAGCTATCTTTGATTTCCTTAAGGGCATTTAACAACAATTTTGCTTGAGAAGCCCCTTTAGCAGAGAGCTTTTCGACTTCGCTTAAGCGATACCCTGCTGGAATCAAATCGAGGTTCTCTCTAACACAGATGATACTGTCAAAAATTGAATCGCCGTCTAAAAAGACATCGTCGATACCCGCATTCTGAGGATCGACTTCACCGAGGCTAACTGATAAATGTGATTGAGGATCAAGGTCAATCGCTAGGATTTTATGACCTTTTAAAGAAAATGAATGTGCTAGGTTTGCCGCAGTGGTGGTTTTACCAACACCTCCCTTATTATTTAAAATTGCAAAGATACGTGATTCCATAGAACTCTACACAATTAACAATGGCTTATTAGCCAAGTGCGCGCTTAATAACAGATAATAATTGATCAGGATTAAAAGGCTTAACAATCCAACCTGTTGCACCTGCACTTTTTCCTGCTTGTTTTTTATCTGCGGCAGATTCAGTGGTTAGCATTAATAAAGGCGTAAATTTAAAGCTAGGGAGCTTTCTTAATTCAGCTATGAGAGTAATGCCGTCCATATTAGGCATGTTTACATCAGTGATCACAAGATCAAAACTTTTTGTTTTAGCAATATTTAAGGCTACTAGCCCATCCTCTGCATCAGTCACATCGTATCCAGCACTTTTTAATGTAAATGAAACCATTTGTCTCATTGATGCCGAATCGGCAACAGCTAAAATTGTAGCCATT
>CAZORZ010000156.1:0-4229 GCA_964582255.1 uncultured Gammaproteobacteria bacterium
GGCTGTTATTAGCAGTAAATATGCCAGCCATGAATTAAAAGGCCAAATTTATGGTGAAGTACATATGCTCTGCCATGATATTAGAAAGGTGACGCAAAATACGCAACAAAAAACAACTGATGAAAACCAGGCTTTATTAATTTCAAATGAAAAGAAGCAGCATCAAATTAAACAAAAAAATATTTTATTAGTAGAGCAACGCTTAAAGCTTCAAACATTAAATGTCGAGTTATCGCGTCTTCACTTTCAATTAAAAAAAGATGAAATTGACGATCTAAAAAACAATGAAGGTTTGATCCAGCTGCAACAAACGCACATAAATAATTTACAAAAAAAATTAGATTTATATGAGTCTAAAGATAACAAGAAAGAGGCAACAACGCTTTCTCTGGATAAAAAGGTAATCGATTTATTCGCACTATCACAAAATGAAAAAATAAGCTGTGATGGTGATTGCATTAGCTGTGATAAAACTGATCTGTGCGGTAAAAAAATACTTTATGTAGGCGGGTTTTCACGTCATAGGCGTAAATTTCAGCAGGTAACGAATTCTATTAATGGAGAGTTTTTTTACCACGATGGTGGCAAACAGCAGTCAGAACACATGTTGGATGCATTAGTAAAAAAAGCAGATTGCATTTTTTGTCCTGTTGATTGCATTAGCCACAGCGCTATCGGACGCATAAAAACGCTCGCTAAAATTCACTGTAAAGATTGTGTGTTTTTACGCAGTGCCAGCTTGTCAGCCTTTAATGCTGAAGTTAGGCGATATGCTAACTAAATTCAGCTAAATAATACCAGCATTTATATTGACTCTGTTATATCCAAACAGAATCATTAGTACTTGAGGCTACTTTTGGAGACGTTGCCTAAGTCCAATTATTTTGGGCTTGAAAAGTGCCAAGATAAAATAAATTGACCTTAATGGGTCTCGAGGCTGACTTTAGTGATCGGGAAAGATTGTTGGTTATTGACAATAACAGAGTCTACTAATTGAGCTTGTGGGACTGTATTTTTACGCGCTAAGTGAGCGATGCGTAAAATGTCTTCGATGGTTTTGTTGTTGAGTTTGGTATCAGTAATCGCGCTAGAAGCTTCGAATGATATGTCGGGCAGGGCATGATGATTAAGTGAGTAAATATCAGTTAAAGCCTGGTTAAAAATTTTTTGGTTTTCGGGGTAAATGCCGACTAACATTTGCTTAATGGATTGTTCTTTTGCTTGGTTAGATGAGGTATCAAGGGTGTCTTCACAAGAGGTCATAAGAAGAATAGCGGCAGATAGAAAGATCAATTTAAAGAGCTTTATCATTGAATATAACGGCCTATTTTTCTATGAATGTGCGGCTGATTGTATACTAGATTTTTACTAATACTAGCTAAATAATTGTATTATATTGCTTTGTTTCATCGGTTAGGTTAACAGATTTCTCAGTTGCTGGACTTGAAAGCGAACCTGTTCTGGTGCAGTACCACCAATAATATTGCGCGCTTTAACCGAGCCTTCTAAGGTTAAAACATCAAATACATCTTGTTCAATTCTAGCATCAAAGTTTTTCATTTCAGCTAAACTACAATCAGATAAATCTTTGTTGTTATCAATGCAATAGGAGACGGCTTTGCCAACAACCTCATGTGCATCTCTAAAGGGTAAGTCTCTTTTGACCAGATAATCAGCTAAGTCAGTGGCTGTTGCAAAACCGCGCTTTGCCGACTCATACATGGCCTCTTTATTGGTGGTTATTTTAGGCATCATGTCTGTGAAGGCGCGTAAGCAGCCTTTTAAAGTGTCGAGAGTATCGAACAAGGGTTCTTTGTCTTCTTGGTTGTCTTTATTATAAGCCAGAGGCTGCCCCTTCATCAGTGTTAATAGAGAAATTAAATGGCCATTGACGCGCCCAGTTTTACCTCGAACCAATTCTGGCACGTCAGGATTTTTCTTTTGCGGCATGATGGATGAGCCGGTGCAATAACGGTCTGGAAGATTAATGTAAGCAAATTGAGCGCTAGACCAAAGTACCAGTTCTTCAGAAAAACGTGATAAATGAGTCATGATGATAGAACCTGCGGCACAGAATTCGATGGCAAAATCACGGTCGCTCACCGCGTCTAAAGAATTGCGCGAGGGTGCATCAAATCTGAGTAAATCAGCCGTCATATTACGATCTAAAGGGTATGACGTACCAGCCAAAGCAGCAGCACCCAGTGGCATAACATTCATCCGTTTTTGGCAGTCTAATAGGCGGCTACTGTCTCTAATGAGCATTTCACACCATGCCAGCATATGGTGGCCAAAAGTGATCGGTTGCGCAACTTGCAAGTGGGTAAAACCAGGCAAAATAGTGTCGGCTTCGCGCTCTGCTAAGTCAATTAAGCCTATTTGTAAGTCTTTTAATTGGCCTAATAAGCCTTCGATTTCTTCACGCAAATATAAGCGAATGTCGGTTGCAACTTGGTCATTACGAGAACGACCAGTATGTAGTTTTTTTCCGGCATCACCAATAAGGGCGGTTAGGCGAGCTTCAATGTTCATATGCACATCTTCTAAACTGACTGACCAGATAAATGTTTTTGCCGCAATCTCATCTCGAATGGTTGCTAAACCCTGCTGAATATCATGCAGTTCGGTAGCCGATAAAATGTCGATTTTATGCAGCATTTGAGCATGAGCCAAAGAGCCATCAATATCGACAGATGCAAGGCGTTGATCGAAATTTACCGACGCAGTAAAGGCTTCGACAAATTCATCAGTAGGTTCTTGGAAGCGGCCGCCCCATAGTTTTTTGTCAGATGTTGGCATACTTGGCTATACTCAATTATAAAAAGCGTATGCTTGCATTGCGAGTGGCTTATTTCAACAGTTAATGTGATTAATCTTTATGGTACAAACTAAAAACCATTATTTACCTGACTTTTGCGCTGCTGAGGTGGTGTTGAAGCTCATATTGATGGTGCAATTTACCGCCATCGTGTTTGCTATTTTAACCATTAAGGATTTTGCCGATATCTATAGTCGAACGGGTTTAATTTCATTATTTATGTTGTTGATTGTGATTGGTAGTACGGTCACCTTATGTCTGTTGAATAAGTGGGGTGTATTATCCAACAATTCTAAAACAACAGCGGTTACGCTCGTGGTATTTAGTGTGTACACCGTTGTTTTTACCGTGTGGATATTTTCGCAATCATGGTTCATTGTCGCTTTTGCATTTCAACCAGAGCATCTATGGTTTTTGGTGGTTAAATTTGAATTAATCGCCCTTATTTGCATCAGTGTTGGTTTAAGATATTTGTATTTAAAGTATGACTCTGAGCGCCAACTATTAATTCAAAATCAAGCCCGACTACAGGCATTGCAAGCAAGAATCCGCCCCCATTTTTTGTTTAACAGCATGAATACGATTGCCAGTTTAGTGCATGATTCGCCAGATCAAGCCGAGCAAGCGACGATTAATTTATCACATTTGTTCCGTGCTAGCTTAAGTGAGAAAAGCTTAATACCCTTGCAGCAAGAAATTGAGCTAACTAAAGACTATATAGAGCTTGAGCAATTACGCTTAGAGGAACGCCTACAAGTCGAATGGGACTGTATTAATCTTGAGCATGAGGTGTTAATCCCCCCTTTGACTTTGCAACCTTTAGTCGAAAATGCAATCTATCATGGTATTGAGCCAATGGTGGATGGCGGCAAGATCATTATTTCGTCGAAATTAAAGGGTTCGAGCTTAATCGTCTTTATTTCAAACCCACTGCAGAAAAATAGACAGCAAAAACAGGGGAATCAAATGGCATTGGAAAATATTAAAGAGCGTTTAAATATTGCTTTTAAAGGCAAGTCATCATTTAGCCTAGAAGAGACTGAAGACACCTTTAGCGTTAAAATGAGCTTACCGGTGTTGCTCAAATGAAAATATTGGTAGTTGATGATGAAGCACCTGCTCGCAAGCGTCTCATGCGTCTTATATCTGAATTAGAAGGCTTCAAAGTGATAGCAGAGGCTAAGAATGGTCAGCAAGCAATAGATTTATGTGAGCAGTTTCAGCCAGAGATTGTGCTGATGGATATTCGTATGCCGGGTATTGATGGTATTGAGGCTGCAAGGGTTATTACTGAGCACGAGCACCCGCCCGCCATTATCTATTGCACGGCTTATTCTGACCATGCGTTACAAGCCTTTGAGACTCATGCCATTGATTATTTATTAAAACCAGTTAAAAAAGACCGATTGCT
>CAZORZ010000157.1:0-4187 GCA_964582255.1 uncultured Gammaproteobacteria bacterium
AGGGCGAATCTCAAGTGATATTGATGTTGCTGAATATCAGGATAATTAAATAGCCTAGTTTTAATAGTGACTGAGTTTTCGCCAATGGTGTAACTGCCAGAGGTCACTAATGAATGTTGTCGATATGACAGTAAATTAAGCTCGGTAACTAAGTCTTTTTTACTGAGTTTTAACCCTGCAATTAAATATAAGGGGCGAGCATAAACTCTAGAGGGTTCTGCCCACTGACCACCATCAATACGCTGCACAATGTGATGATTCAGGTAGCCAACGTAAGCCATGATACTTATTGCAACAATAAATAGTGCTTTAGCTAGGACATTCTTTTTAAACGCGTTTTTTTTCAGCTTTCGCCTTCTTGCTACAGATGGTTTCTTTTTAGACAATTATTTCGTGCGTTTTTGTCTAACAGCTTGAGCTAAATTATTAAGTAATATTTCAGTATCATCCCAACTCACACAACCATCGGTAATACTTTGTCCATAGGTTAAAGCCGCACCTTCGGTGATGTTTTGACGACCTTCTACGAGATGGCTTTCTAACATCACGCCAAAAATATGCTCTTGGCCTGTTTTGAGTTGATGAGCGATATCGTCACACACTTCTAGCTGTTTCTTATATTGCTTTTGGCTGTTGGCATGACTGCAATCAACCATGATATTTGGCTTATGTCCTGCTTCAACTAATAAGCTTGCAGCATGGTTGACACTTTCACGGTCATAATTAGGACGATTACCACCGCGTAAAATAACATGCGTGTATTCGTTACCAGAAGTACAGAAAATAGCAGACTGCCCTTCTTTTGTTAGAGACATAAAATTATGCGGACGTGATGCAGCACTAATCGCATCTAAAGCAACTTGTAGATTACCATTCGTGCCATTTTTAAAACCGACGGGACAAGATAAGCCTGATGCTAATTCCCGATGACCTTGGCTTTCTGTCGTGCGCGCACCAATAGCACCCCAGCTAACCAAATCAGAAATATACTGTGGACTGATTAAATCTAAATACTCAGTGCCCGCAGGAACACCCATATCAGACAGTTTTAATAATAAATCACGCGCTAGGCGCACCCCTTTATTAATTTTATAGCTATCATCTAAATCAGGGTCATTAATTAAGCCTTTCCAACCCACCGTTGTGCGTGGCTTTTCAAAATAGACGCGCATAACGATAAATAAATCCTTCGATAAGCTTTCACGTAATGCCTTGAGTTTTTCACCATATTCTAACGCCGCTTTAGTATCGTGAATAGAGCAAGGGCCTACGATGACTAAGAGACGGTCATCGTCACCTTTTAAAATATTATAAATAGACTGGCGCGCAGAAAAAACAGTATCCGCCGCATGATCCGTTAGGGGTAAATCTTTAAATAAAGATTCGGGAGAATCCATAGGTTTTATATCTATGATTCGTAGATCGTCGGTCTTGTGCATAAGTCTAAAAGCTTGAGGTTTTAAGGCGGTGTATTTTTCACGAATAAAGCACTAATTTCCACTATTAAATGCGTCTAATAGTGAAATAATCTCTATTTTGGTTAATCTTGGGCCATATTGGGTCACAATTTTAGACGATGTCATTGATGCAAGCTTTCCCGCTTGAGAAAAACTCATGCCTTGAGTGATGGCATATAGAAATGCACCCGCAAAACTATCACCCGCACCCAACGTATCAATCGCGTCCACTTTATATGGGGCTATCTGAATGTCAGTCATACCATCAAACACGACAGCACCTTTAGCACCGCGAGTAATAGCGAAGGTTTTGCAAAACGACTTTACCTTAGAAATAGCCTCATCAAAATCTGTTGTTTCGGTTAATTGCATCACTTCTTCTTCGTTAGCGAACAGTAAGTCAACGCCATCGCCCAACATCTCAAGCATACCTTCTCGAAAAAACTGAACCATGGCAGGGTCAGACAAGGTTAAAGCCGTTTTAATATTGTTTTTTTCGGCTAATTGACGCGATTTCACAGCGGCTTCTCGAGTGCCATCACCGGTTACTAAATAACCTTCTATGTACACATATTCAGAATTTTTAATAGCCGTTTCATCAACCACTGATGCATCTAGCTTCGCTGATGCGCCTAAAAATGTGTTCATTGTTCTATCGGCATCTGGTGTTACAAAAACTAAACACTTTCCTGTGATTGAATCCGTTAATTGATAATCACTTGCATTACTTTCGACATTTGAGTTTTTTAAACCATCAATAAATATTTGCCCACTATCATCTTTAGCCACTCGACAACTAAAATTAGCCTTACCACCAAAGTCACTTAACGCGATCACGGTGTTAGCCGCTGAACCACCACACGCTATGGTTTCATGAGACGCACCTAAGTGTTTCATGAGTGAATTTTGTTGCGCCTCATCAATTAAGGTCATCACTCCTTTTTCAATGCCATACCGTTTTAGCTGTTCATTATTAGAATGATATTCTATATCAACTAAAGCATTTCCAATTGCATATACGTCATACAAAGCCATAATATATTCCTTTTTTCAATGAGTTACAAAGTTATTATAAAATAAATATTAAATTAATATCTTAACCCTTTGTTTATCATGTAAAATTGATAAAAATTATATGGGTATAATTAATATCTATACATATGGGTGAAATTAACTTATATTAATACAATTAAAGTGTCTTTAGAGCTTTAAGAAATTTCCATATCAAGTTTTTATTCCTTACTGGGTGCCATTATTTTTAGCTCAAAGCACAAGAGATTGGTAAAAGCCAAGCTATTATAATCGACTTGATCGGAGCTTCCTTGATTAAAGCGCATTTTAAATCATATTAAGACAAAAGAGGATGATTAAAATGACCTATAAAATTGAAACAACCGACCCAATCACTCATGTACATTTAAACAACCTTGCAGAGAAGCCTTATCTTATCGAAGAAGATTCATCAGATAGCCTCATTATTTACTTTGAAAATGAAAATAACAAAAATATATTTTTGAACAACAGTCACACTTATTCATTGTGTCATTATAAAAACCACCTTGGTTTTCCTCATCCCTAAAATATTAATAGAGTGCTTACTGTCTTAGACAGCTTTGAACTATTCAAAAACCACTGAGTCATACAAAACATATTAAATATGAGAGATTTTGTAATGAATATGAATATGGCAATCTTAGGCGTGGCTTTTTTGGCTGGCGCTGCCATTTTTGCTGGGACTCTTTCAGCAGAAAGTATTGACCAGAAAAATGATGTGACGACAATCACTGCTGACGCAGTTCACACTGGGAAATATACAATCCCTTCGGATTCTGAACTTAAAAAGAAATTAACACCTCTGCAATATAACGTGACTCAACACGAAGACACTGAGCGCCCTTTCAAAAATGAGTATTGGGACAATAAAAAATCAGGGATATACGTTGATATCGTGTCTGGTGAGCCTCTTTTTAGCTCTGATGATAAATTTAAATCAGGTACTGGATGGCCTAGTTTCACACAGCCTATTGTTAAAAACTCTATTATTGAAACAGAAGACCGTTCATTATTTTTTTCACGCACTGAATTAAAAAGTAAAAACGCAAAATCTCACCTTGGACATGTGTTTAACGATGGCCCTAACCCTACTGGCTTAAGATACTGCATTAATTCTGCTTCGTTAAAATTTATCTCTAAAAATGACATGGCTGATAAAGGTTATGCCGAATTTTTATCTCTAGTCAATAAATAACCTTCCTCTAAGATCACTAAACTTCTAGCTTATTTACTCAAATCGTAAGAGGGGTGAGTGTGCTATAGATGGCTCTCACTTCTGTTTCCCTAGCCATAATGGCAACCACGCAATCAGGGTCAAAATGCTCACCCTTCTCTTCTTGTATCATCGCAAAGACCACATCAAGATTAAATGCTTCTTTATAACAGCGCTTAGAGGCTAATGCATCAAACACATCGGCCAAGCCTGTGATGCGACCCGTTAACGGAATACTGTCGCCTTTTAAACCATGTGGATAACCTGCTCCATTCCACCGCTCATGGTGGGTAAGAGCAATGTCTCTAGCCATTTTCAAAATCTCTGTTTCTGGATTTTTTAGAATGTTAGCTCCAATAACAGAATGCAACTTCATGTTCATAAATTCTTGCTCGGTTAATTTGCTAGGTTTTAATAAAATTGAATCAGGGATGCCAATTTTACCAATATCGTGCATCGGTGCT
>CAZORZ010000158.1:0-4147 GCA_964582255.1 uncultured Gammaproteobacteria bacterium
TGAGCGTACTCGTGAAGGAAATGACTTCTATCACGAAATGGCTGAAGGCGGCGTATTAGACAAAGTATCATTAGTCTATGGGCAAATGAATGAGCCTCCAGGTAACCGTTTACGCGTTGCACTTTCTGGCTTAACGATGGCAGAAAACTTTCGTGACGAAGGTCGTGACGTATTAATGTTTATCGATAATATCTATCGTTATACACTTGCGGGAACTGAGGTTTCAGCACTGCTTGGTCGTATGCCATCAGCGGTTGGTTATCAGCCGACTCTTGCAGAAGAAATGGGTGCGTTACAAGAGCGTATCACGTCAACTAAAACAGGCTCTATCACATCATTCCAAGCGGTTTATGTACCAGCGGATGATTTAACTGATCCATCTCCAGCGACAACATTTGCTCACCTAGACGCAACATTAGTGTTGTCACGTCAAATTGCAGAATTAGGTATTTACCCAGCGGTTGATCCATTAGATTCTACTTCAAGAATTCTTGATCCAAATGTCGTGGGAAATGAGCACTATGATACAGCTCGTGCAGTACAGGGTTCATTGCAGAAATATAAAGAATTAAAAGATATCATCGCGATTTTAGGTATGGACGAATTATCTGAAGAAGATAAATTAACGGTATCTCGTGCGCGTAAGATTCAACGTTTCTTGTCACAGCCCTTCTTCGTAGCTGAAGTATTTACGGGTTCTCCCGGTAAATATGTATCACTTAAAGATACCATTGCAGGCTTTAAGGCGATTCTTGATGGTGACTTAGATCAGTATCCAGAGCAGGCTTTCTACATGGTCGGTGGAGTTGACGAAGTAGCTGAAAAAGCTAAATCACTTTAGTTTTTTTATTAAGTAACTAACGTAGGTAATTATTGTGGCTTCAACAATTAATGTCGAAATAGTAAGTGCTGAAGAGTCTATCTTTTCAGGCACAGCACACATGGTTTATGCGCCCTGTATTATGGGTGAGATTGGTATCGCGCCACAGCATACACCTTTAATTTCTCCGCTTAAGCCCGGTGAAATACGTTTGGATACTGGCGATGGCAATGAAGAATTCTTCTTTATTTCGGGCGGCATCATAGAAGTGCAACCTCATGTTGTTACTGTTTTAGCCGATACTGCAATTCGTGCTAAAGACCTAGATGAGGCTTCTGCTTTAGAAGCTCAAAAACGTGCAGAATCTGCAATCACCGATCAAAGATCTGATGTTGATGTTGCCACTGCGCGAGGCGAATTAGCCGCCGCAGCTGCACAAATTGCGGCAATACATAAGCTCCGCAAGAAATAATTTTTTTCAGTTCTCTTTTCATCTCTCCCTTTGTTTATAGGCGGGAGAGTGAAAGCCCCATAGTGTCGTTAAGGTTCACTTTTCATAGGCACAAAACGTATAAATACGTTATTCTTGTTGCAGTAAAATAGTCTCAAATTATCAGATAGCTAGACCTAATAGCTAAATAGAGATGCCAAAGCGCACTTATCAATATAACTTTTAAGTGTTTATTTACGATAAGTATAATCATAAAAAAACAATCTTAGGAGAGGATAATGGCACACATTGTGGTGTTAGGAGCTGGTACAGGTGGAATGCCCTGTGCGTATGAATTAAAAGATAAACTCGGTCGTGCTCACGAAATAACCATCATCAATAGTAACGAATATTTTCAGTTTACACCTTCGAATCCTTGGGTAGCAGTAGGCTGGCGAGATAGAGATGCCATAACCTTTCCAGCGAAGCCGTATCTTGACCGTAAAGGCATTAATTTCATAGCGGATACCGTTAATGAAATCAATGCCAAAGACAGCACGTTACAAATGAATAAAGGGGACACCATTAGTTATGACTATCTGGTCATTGCGACAGGCCCCAGATTAGCTTTTGAAGAAATAGAAGGTTCAGGCCCAGAGGCTGGTGGTAGCCAATCAATCTGCACCATAGATCATGCAGAAACTGCTTACGAGGCATATCAACATCTGCTCGAAAACCCAGGCCCAATTACTATTGGTGCTATGCCTTTCGCCAGTTGCTTTGGCCCCGCCTATGAATTTGCCTTTATAGTTGATGCCGATTTACGCAAGCGTAAAATTAGACATAAATATCCAATCACTTTTGTGACCTCGGAGCCTTATATTGGGCACTTAGGTTTGAGTGGAGTTGGGGATTCAAAAGGAATGTTGGAGTCTGAATTTCGTAGTCACCATATTAAATGGATTACGAATGCTAAAACGACAAAAGTTGAAGCAGGTAAAATGTATGTCGATGAGCTAGATACATCTGGCGAGACTATTAAGCAACATGAACTTGATACCTCATACAATATGATGTTGCCAGCATTTAAAGGGGTTGAATGTGTTGCAAGTGTCGAAGGCTTATGTAACCCACGTGGTTTTGTTATTGTCGATGCGTATCATCGTAGCCCTGCTTATAAAAATATTTACTCTGCAGGTGTTTGCATCGCTATACCACCCATTGAAACGACTCCAGTAGCAACAGGAACACCAAAAACAGGTTATATGATTGAGTCTATGGTCACAGCAATCGTGCATAATATTAGCGCTGAACTTGATGGCAAAGAGCCTTATGTAAAACCCACATGGAATGCAATATGCCTAGCAGATATGGGTGATACGGGTGCAGCTTTTGTAGCATTACCACAGATTCCACCAAGAAATGTTGCTTGGTTTAAAAAAGGTAAATGGGTGCATCTTGCAAAGATAGCCTTTGAAAAATACTTTATTCGTAAGATGAAAAAGGGAACATCTGAGCCGCTATACGAGAAATATATTCTTAAAATGATGGGAATTAAAAAGATTGATTAGCAGTAACGGTGAGTTAATAAGCGGCGGTATATTGAGGCTGATTAGGGAGGTAATAAGCTTTTATATTCACGCGGACTTTATTTTTAAGCATAATAATCAGAGCTAGAATACCTTAAAACCCCTCATTATTAGCTAGAGTGATATGCCATAATGTTATCAAGTGGTAATTCTACTATCCAGTAAAGATCCTAATGGTTTGGCTGATTTTATCTTTTAAGCTGGTATGTAAAATGGTATCAATCAGTTCTTTCATTTTGAATTTATGATGTCTTTCATAAGCAACACCCATCTGCGGCATATCAGCTAAACCGCTTTCACGAGCATGTTCAACAAAACCTTGGTTTTTCCAAAAGAATGCGCCCGGCATAGTGGTCGGTATCACCACGACATAAAACAACGCTCTACTAATAGCGATTGAGAATAGTGACCCTGCCAGCATTAGTAGCCAAATGAACGTGTTAAATTCGGTAAATAGATGACTGGCTAATGTGAGTAACAATAACGTGGGTAATAAAATATTACGTAAGCTAAAGGCATAGCCATAGGTCGTTTGTTGCTCATAATAAGAGGCAGAAGCTTCACTTGCGGAATTAATGCTATGGCGTCTATGAGCGATTAAAGCGATTGATTCAAGCGTAATGCCAAAGGCAAACACCAGTGACAATACGGTTAGATTGGCATTAAAACCAGCAAACAAAGAGGCAATAGCGATAATCGAACTACCCAGTATTATAGCGGTGGCAATAAAGGAAGCATCTGTATGCCAATGATGCCAAAAGGGGCGCGCAGGAATACGATACAGTTGAATCATATAATATCCGCCTAACACAGCACCAAAAGCACAGATGGCGGCGAAAGCATTCTGTAACACCGCAAAAATAGCCATGTCGTTGAAAAAATGCAATATAGTGAAACCAATTAAACCCATAAAAAATAAAGATACGCCTGCAATTTCTCGGCTGACAGGTGACCATTTTAGATTATAAAAACCACGGTAAAAACGGTGTGGCTTTCCTAAATGCATATTAAGTTTGAACAAACCAGTACCAGAAATTAGCACTAAAACAGGTAATAAAAAATTCAGCACAGAATCTGGCAGAGCTAACCCTGATATTAATGGCATCGCTAGAATTAATAAAAATGTGCCGATGACAGCCTGAGTGGTTAAGGTAAAAACAATATGAGCATTCTCATGAGAGCCAAATAGTTTAGAAAAACTAAATTGACGCTTATAGCCATGCTTCGCATCTAGCTTAGGTTTAAATTCTCCATCATTACCTTCTTTATGATATTTAAGCGCGGTGCTATCAACACGATTCATATCGC
>CAZORZ010000159.1:0-4135 GCA_964582255.1 uncultured Gammaproteobacteria bacterium
AAGATAAAATGAAATTGTTGACATCATTACGCTCTAATCATGGTAAATCATCAACTGATGGACCGAAAAAAATAACCTTAAACAGAAAAAGTAAATCTGAATTAAAAGTGAGTGGTTCATCGCGAACCATCGGTGCTAAAACGATTAACGTAGAAGTACGTAAAAAGAAAACTTTTATACGTCCAGGTGATGTAACTGGCCAACAGACAGGCGACTCTGTCGCTGAAGAAGCT
Organism: uncultured Gammaproteobacteria bacterium; assembly: GCA_964582255.1. GTDB lineage: Bacteria > Pseudomonadota > Gammaproteobacteria > CAYZQE01. The sequence goes on from CAZORZ010000159.1 coordinate 234, forward strand.
GAATTTAAACGCCAACGTGAAGCCTCTATTGAAGAAGCACGTGCCGTGAAATTACGTTCCACTGACGATGCTAGGCAGGCTCAAGTCGTTGCCGAGACAACGCGTTTAAAACAAAAAGAAGACGTGGCCGAAAAAGAAAAAGCGAATAAAGATAAAGCGGCTCAAGAAATAATAGACCGTGAAGTTCAATTAAAGATTGATCAAGAAAAACTACAAAAAGCGAAAGAAGTTAAAAAACAATTGGCCGAAGAAAAAGCGGCTAAAAACAAAGGTAAAGGCAACGACACTCGTTATGGGCGTGGTCAATTACACGTGGCAAAGGACGGTGGTCGTAGAAAGTCTAAGGGTAAGGGCAAGCGTAAACGTAATCAAGACAGTGTTTTAGATAATCAGCACGTGTTTGAAAAGCCCACAGCACCTATTATTAAAAATGTTGAGATCCCTGAAACTATAACGGTTGCAGACTTAGCTAAGCAGTTAGCGGTTAAAGCAGCGGATGTGGTAAAAGAATTAATGGCTATGGGTACCATGGCGACGATTAATCAAATCCTAGATCAAGATACGGCTATCTTATTAGTTGAAGAAATGGGTCATACCGCCATAGCTGTGAAAGAAAATAGCATTGAAGATGAGCTTATTGCGGCACTCAAAGAAGCTGGTGGCGAAGAAGTTTCTCGTCCTCCTGTCGTGACGATTATGGGTCATGTTGATCATGGTAAAACATCTTTACTTGATTACATTCGTAAAGCACGTGTAGCCACTGGTGAAGCGGGTGGTATTACCCAGCACATTGGTGCTTATCATGTTGAAACTGAGCAAGGCATGATCACCTTTTTAGATACGCCAGGCCACGCTGCATTCTCGGCAATGAGACAACGTGGTGCACAAGCGACTGATATCGTAGTGCTGGTCGTATCTGCAGATGATGGTGTTATGCCGCAAACTAAAGAAGCGGTCAAACATGCCAAAGAATCGGGTGTTGGCTTAGTTATTGCTGTCAATAAAATGGATAAAGAAGGTGCTGACCCAGATCGTGTGCGTAACGAATTAAGTGCTTTAGAAGTCGTTCCAGAAGAATGGGGCGGTGATATCATTTTTAAGAATGTGTCTGCTTTAACGGGTGAAGGCGTTGATGCGTTGTTGGAAGCAATTTTACTGCAATCTGAAATAATGGAATTAAAAGCATCAGTGACTGGTAAAGCCGCCGGTGTTGTTATTGAATCAACGCTGGACAAAGGTCGTGGCCCTATCGCAACCATCTTGATTCAATCTGGCACCTTAAATAAAGGCGATATTGTATTAGCAGGAACTGAATATGGTCGTGTAAGAGCGATGACAGATGAGAATGCAAAACAACTCAAGCAAGCAGGGCCTTCAATTCCTGTTCAAGTGATCGGTTTATCAGGTACGCCTAATGCTGGTGACGAAGTGTTTGTGGTAGATAATGATCGCAAAGCGCGAGAAATAGCTCAAGCTCGTTTAACTAAGATTAAAGATATTCGTATGGCTGAGCAGCAAAAGACTAAGCTGCAAGGCATGTTTGATGCGATGGAAAATCCAGATGTCGGCGAGTTAACAGTACTGATTAAAGCTGATGTTAAAGGAAGCTCAGAAGCCATTCGCCATTCATTAAACGCCTTATCGACAGAAGAAGTTAAGGTCAATATAGTGTCTGATGGCGTTGGTGGTATTAATGAATCCGATGTGAATTTAGCATCGACATCTAAAGCTATTGTGATTGGTTTTAATGTACGTGCGGATGCTTCAGCAAAACGTATTGCTGGCGACTTTGGTTTAGATATTCGTTATTACAGCGTTATTTATGATGTGATTGATGATATTAAAGCTGGTTTGTCTGGTTTGTTACCACCAGAAACGGTAGAAACAATCGTAGGTGTGGCACAGGTGAAAGATACTTTTACATCACCAAAATTTGGCACTATTGCGGGCTCAATTGTTATTGATGGTCAAATTCGCAGAGGTCTGCCTATTCGCGTGTTACGTGACAGTGTTGTTATTTATGAAGGCGAGCTTGAGTCATTAAGACGCTTTAAAGATGATGTTGACAAGGTTCCTAATGGTACGGAATGTGGTATTGGCGTGAAAGGATATACGGATGTTCAAGCAGGCGATCAAATCGAAGTATTTGAGCGCAAAGAAGTTGCTCGTACACTCGATTAATTATTTTGGCTAACGTAAAAGATTTTTCACGTAGTGAGCGTATGAGCTCACAGATACATCGCGAATTGACAGGTTTAATACGCTATTCATTAAAAGATCCACGTATTGGTGATCCCTCTATTTTAGAAGTGATCGTGTCTCGTGATTTGTCTGTTGCTAAGGTCTATTTCAGTTTGCTACAAACTGAGCATAGTAAAGAAAGTGAAAAAGCACTGAATAACTCTGCCGGTTTTTTACACCGTGAATTAGGCAAAATGCTTAAGGTTCGAATTGTTCCTCAATTACGTTTTATCTATGATGACACCGATGTTAAGGCGTTAGCGATGGATAACTTGATTAGTGGCGCGATGAAAAACATCAAACCTGACAATGAGCCTGACGATAAAGTTTAGCTGTAACTGCTTAGCTTCACATCAAGCCTGAACAGTTACCTGATTTGTAGCAACTCGCTGAGTGGTTACATTTAGTCTTTGTTTTCTGCTCTGATTCAGATGCTCGCTAAAAGAGATGCACAAAAACTATGTCAAAAAAAGCTAGAACCCCTCGAAATTTCCGTGATGTTAACGGCATCCTTCTACTGGATAAGCCAGCAGGCTTAAGCTCCAATAAAGCATTACAACAAGTACGCTATTTATTTAAAGGTAAAAAAGCTGGCCATGCAGGCAGTTTAGACCCCTTAGCGACGGGGTTATTGCCTATTTGTTTTGGTGAAGCGACCAAGTTTTCTACTTTTTTATTAGATGCAAGCAAGCGGTATCGAGCAGTCTGCCAATTAGGCGTGTCATCAACAACGGGTGATGCTGAGGGTGAATTGACAGAAAAACAACCTGTCTCGGTGACGGAAAATGATATAAAACAGCAGTTACAGCAGTTTTTAGGTAAAACCCAGCAAATACCTCCGATGCATTCCGCACTCAAGCATAATGGTGTGCGTTTATATGAGCTTGCGCGAAAAGGGGAAGAAGTTGAACGACCTCCCAGAGACATTGAAATTTACGAGATAGAGTTGGTCGATTACAATGAAGATAGCGATCAAATAACCATTGATGTGCATAGCTCAAAAGGCACTTATATCCGCACTTTGGTCGAAGATATTGCAAAAGGCATGGGTACAACCGCTTATATTCTACAATTGGTTCGCACGGGTGTTCAGCCATTTTGGGGTCTAAAATCATACACTTTTGATGAGTTAGATGTGTTGGATGAGGCTAAAAAATTAGACACTTCATTACTGCCGATAGACAGTGCAGTGAGTGATTGGACAGCAGTGCATTTAGACGAAAATGCGAGTTACTATTTAAAGCTAGGGCAGCCAGTTCAAGTACCAAATGCTCCGACCGAAGGTTATGTTCGATTTTTCGATGAAAATGATGAGTTTTTAGGTGTTGGTGTTGTTAAAAGTGATGGTAATTTAGCGCCTAAACGGATGATGCGTACTGAGTAAATTACGCGGTTACATTAACGCCAGAAATTGATGACATCATCATAGCTCTCACCTTTGAATAATGTTTTTACTGCTCCATTTTCATAGCCTACAACCTTGGTAGGCGACGGCTACAGTGTCTTGACCATGTGCCGAGCGTATAAGCACCAACATCTTTTGCCACGATAAAATCTGTCTTTAGAGGCGTTGGTAAAGATTGATCTCGGGTTAAATAATCACCCGAAAAACACAAGGGGCCAGCGATGCTTAACGCAATGGGTTGCGCGTCACTTATCTC
>CAZORZ010000160.1:0-4129 GCA_964582255.1 uncultured Gammaproteobacteria bacterium
CCGATTCCATACGCATAAACATAGCTTGAATGTTCGCGGGGGGGATACGGTGAAACGAGCGAGTGCGTAAAATACGAGTCATCCAGTCAGTTGCCTCACCCTCATCATCAGTCTCAACAGTCTCAACACTGTAGCTACCTGTTTGATCCCATGTCAGCATGATATCAAGCATGTCGCTATTAACTTTAATAATGATAACAGGGCCTTTGGCTCGCGCAGATACGGTGCGAGGAAATGTTTGAGCAATAGGTAAGAGGCCGTCACCGGAGCCGGTATTTATTGTTTTTATCACTTTCTTACTATCAATAAGCTCGATCTCGCCTTTAATAATATAAACATGAAATTTATCAAGATCGCCCTTTTTAAATAGATAGTGTCCTGTTTTTAATGCTTCAGGCTTTATTTTTTTAAGTAAATCATTGAAATGTTCATGATTTAAAGAGTTTATAGGGGAAAGCTCTTTGATTTGTTTTGGGTCTAATTTCATGAGTTTAAAATTGAATCGTTGTCCTTAGCTTTGAAGTTGATGCCCCATTATTATAGTGTCGCTTTTGCAACTCTATAAATCAACTATTTAGCATGAATATACTTAAAATACTTTACGATGTTTATATCGATTGAGTAGTCACATCTACCCATAATTTAATTTTTTGTCCAGGTTGGATGTATTTCCCAATCTTGTTCCATTTTTTTATATCACTGATACTAAGGTTGAATTTGCTAGCAATACGCGCAATTGAATCGCCTTTACGCACGGTGTATTGCAATTTCTTGATCTGTTGTTGAGTAGAGGAAAAAGATATAGAGGTCGTTTGAGTGTCAGATGTCGATTTTTTGGCATCCCAAATGACTAATTTATGTCCTATTTTTAAGGTATCGATCGGCGCCATACCGTTCCACTTAGCGATTGATTTATGCGAAACATTGTACTGCTTGGCGATTGCCCAAAGGCTTTCACCAGTTTGAACGTAATGAGTGATTTTTGATTTTCCTCGGCTAATATTTTGCGTGTGGGCTAAGCGTGCCGTTTGAGATTTACCGTATTTCTTTAATGACTGAGTAGAGGTCGGGATCATTAAATATTTGCCCGCACGGATTTGGTTGCGCTTAATTTTATTAACGCTACGAATCAAATTAACGCGGGAGTTATAAGTGGCAGCAATATGGCTTAGAGTCTCACCCGCTTTGATTTTATGGCGCACCCATTTGATGCGCTCAGATGCGGGTAGTTGAGCGTAATTTTTTTCAAAAACAGCTTTTTGACCAATGGGCAATAAAAGATGAAATTCACCTTTTGGTGGTGTAGCCCAATGGTTAAATGCGGGGTTAAGTTGGTAAAATTCATCAAGGCTTATTTCGGCAAGCTCTGCTGCTTTAGAAATATCTATTTGTTGGTTAATTTTGACGATTTCAAAGCCAGGCTCATCAATGATGGGAAGCAGTTCAATACCATATTTTTCAGGCTGACTGAAAATTTGTTTTAAGGCGTAGAGTTTAGGCACATAATCACGAGTTTCGGCCCTAATTTTAGTTAAACTCCAAAAATCAGTCTCACGGTTTTTCTTTTTGTTGTAACGAATTGCGCCACGAATCGTACCTGGTCCTGCATTGTACGCGGCAAGTGCTAACACAGGGTCGTTGCTAAATTGTTTTCTCATTGATTTTAAATAGGTTAGAGCTGCCTTAGTTGATTGGTGTAAATCACGACGGCCGTCATACCACCAGTCTTGCTTTAAGCCTAAATAACGGCCAGTTGAAGGAATAATTTGCCAAATGCCAGCGGCGCGCGCATGAGAATACGCATAGGTTTGAAAAGCGCTCTCAACAATCGGTAAAAGCGCATATTCTGTGGGTAATCATTTTTTTTCAATTTCATCAAGAATATAGGGTAATAAAGGCTTTGCTCGAGCTATCACGCGGGTTAGATATTCTGGATGCTTAAGAAACCAATTCCTTTGAACGGTAATACGTTTATTGTCAAGCTCAGGCAGTTGCATACCTTGGCGTAAGCGAACCCAGACATCATCAGCTTGAGCTGTAGCGTTTATTTTAATAGACTCTGGTTTGATTAGAGATCGTTCAATGTCTAATAAGGCATCATCTTTTTTAATGCTTATTTCAGCACTTGATGCAGCATCTAGGCTTGGTTGTGCCTTGCTGCTGGTCTGGGGCTTATCTATAGGTAAATGGGTTGAAGCTGTAGGCTCAGCAGTTTGAGGTGAAATAGCAACGGTTTCGCTCGATAATGTTTTGCAAGCAGATAAACTTATAATAAGGAAAAAATAGACAAATAGATTTCTTAGCATGTAGGGTTTTAGAGGTATAATAATGGCGCAGAGCGTAGCAATAGATAACCATGGCGACAACAGATAAATGCTGAAAATGAAACTTAAACAGAAACAAATGAAATATGATGATATTAATCAATGGTATCAATCAATCTCAGGACAGCGTTTAGCAAACGACATTAGTGAGTCGATTAGTGATGTGTTGTCACAATGTTTCGGTTATTACGCAGTACAAATCGGTTGCCCTTGTATGGCGCCGCAATGGGTTAAGCAGAGTCGAGTGCGACATCAATTTTCGATCGACAACAAACACGCTGAAGTGCTCGCAAAAAATGAGCAATTACCCATTGCAAACGACAGTGTTGATTTGGTCATGCTTGCTCATTGCTTGGCATACTCAAAGCATCCCCATGCTTTGCTCAGAGAAATTGACCGCATTATGGTTGCCGAAGCAAAGTTAATTATCATCGAGACTAATCCGTATTCGTTTTGGGGCATAAGGCACGGGTTACAATCATGGTTAGAACGAATGCCATGGACAGGGCATTTGTTTTCAAATCGACGTTTACGAGACTGGCTAACCATATTAGGCTTTAAAAAAATCCAGATGATTCCAGTACATTATGAGTTGCCACTACAAACGACACGTTTTAATACCATAAGACATTGGTTGTCGAAGGCTTTAAAGCGTTGGTTACCCTTTATGTCTGCAGTAAACGTGCTGGTGTATGAAAAATCAATCACCCCATTAACACCGATAAAAGCACAGTGGAAACAAAAAATATTAACAGGTGGTCGAGTAGCTAGCTCGTATGCAGGAAGGCAATCAAATAAATAATGAGTAAGGTAATTATCTATAGTGATGGCGCTTGTCGTGGTAATCCTGGTCCTGGTGGCTGGGGAGCATTTTTATCGTTTAAAGATAAAAAGAAAGATCTTTACGGCTATGAGCCTAATACCACTAATAATAGAATGGAGTTAATGGCAGCGATACAAGGCTTAAAGGCATTAAACCAACAATGTGATGTTGAGCTGTTTACCGACTCACACTATGTCTTAAAAGGCATGACTGAATGGTTAGCTGGTTGGAAGAAAAAGGGCTGGAAAACAGCGGCTAAAAAACCGGTTAAAAACGCAGATCTTTGGCAATTGCTTGACGAGCAATGTGCTCGGCATAAGGTCAATTGGCACTGGGTAAAAGGCCATAGTGGTGATGCAGGAAATGATAAAGCTGATGAATTAGCTAATCGCGGCATAGATGAGAAAAAAATAACACCATGAGACAGATTGTATTAGACACAGAAACCACAGGTTTAGAAACCTCGGCGGATCATCGTATTATTGAAATAGGCTGTGTCGAGATTATAGACCGTCGAGTGACCGATAATTATTGGCATTTTTATGTTAATCCAGAGCGTAAAATTGATGCAGGTGCCTTTTCAGTGCATGGTATCAGTACCGAGTTTTTACAAGATAAACCTTATTTTAAAGACATTGCTGACGATTTTTTAGCCTTTGTAAAAGGTGCTGAATTAGTAATTCATAATGCTCCTTTTGATATGGGCTTTTTAAATCATGAGTTTGCCAAGTTAGATAACCCCATTAAATTAGAAGACCATTGCTCGGTTCTTGATTCGTTGGTGATGGCACGTCAAAAACACCCCGGCCAAAAAAACAGTTTAGATGCCTTGTGTAAGCGTTATGAGATAGATAACAGCTCGCGCACATTGCACGGCGCTTTGCTGGATTCGCAAATACTAGCCGAAGTTTATTTGATGATGACAGGTGGTCAAAAAGCCTTGTTGTTAGATGACAGTGGTGATGATGCTGATAAAAATAGT
>CAZORZ010000161.1:0-4114 GCA_964582255.1 uncultured Gammaproteobacteria bacterium
GAAGCAGCGGCTTACCAGTTTAAACTGTTCCCCTATTTAAACCGTTCCCCTAATAAACCGTCCCCCTAATAAACAATAAAATATACTAAAAGCCGGAGGCGTCTATTAAAAGCCGCCCCGGAGGGGCGGCGAATGGCTGTTATTGGGGGCTGTCGTTGTTAGCTGGTTGGCTGTTTGTAGTTGGCTGTCCGTAGTTGGCTGGGGTCGTAGGCTGGCTGTTGTTAGCTGGGGTCGTTAGCGTTGTGTTGAAGCTGTTGTAGTTATTTAGACTGTTTTTTCTGTTCCCAAATATAGTTTTTCCCCCATTTGTCTGACAAGCCGAAACACCGATGGCGTCTGGCTAAAGTGCTGTTTTTTTCCTGTTTGTCTGACAGGTTTTTTTGGTTTAAATTTACCTCTTGGTGGTAATATTGCCACCAGGTTTATTTCTATTTTCGTCATTTCTAGGGTGTATTATCCTCTTTAGCCTATGTAGGCTCTTTTTCCTCCTGATAGCTCTATATTGGTGTTGTTTTTATTATTTTGTTATTTCGTAAAAAATATTTTTTTAAGGTCTTGACAATAGTTTTATTCTGTTGTATACTACATCCGAGTTTTAGCTTAGCTCAAATATAAGCTAACAATTGAATAAGCATTCACAGTTTCGCCTCGGGAAGAGGGCGAAGTTGGCAAAGCTATACCCTTAGTTAATGCAAGCCCCCTATTAATAGGGGGCTTTTTTCGTTTTACCATAGAGTGAGGGGACGCCATAACCCCTCACTCCTTTCTTTTTCCCCCATCAGTTTTGCTGGTGGGGGTTTTTACTTTTAGTGTGAGAGCTGTTTTTTCACTCTAAAAAGAAAGAGAGAGGTGGTGATGTGCCAAAATTAAAAAGCAAAGTAGCACTGTCAATTAGGGTAGAGCCGGAGTTACTCGAAAAAATAAAAAAAGAGTTTCCGGCTGATTCGACCACTCGAACAATTACAAATGCGCTTACTTATGCGCTAAAAGGGTCTAGTAGCGATACCAGTAAGGTAGAAACACTTAGTAGAGCAATTATTCTTATGCTCTCCGATCATATTGCCGAAATAAAATACCCAAAGAGTGAAGCAAAACAGTTCAGGTTAGCTGAAAAGCTGAAAGCTAAATATGCACAGTTGGCTTTAGGTAAAAGAAAACAACTGTCAAAATCTTGATGAAAGAGAGGTTTTTTGTATTATGCAAATTTTAATCACACAGTATCGAAACATCGAACAAATTAAAAAAATGCTGGTGCGATATCCAAAAGTAGCACACGCAGGCAGCGAAATTCCTGATGTTGATCCTTTAGACTGGTTCTCTAATCCCGGGGGTGCTTCAAAAGTAGCGAAGTTACACGTGGTATCACTCCACCCACACTCCAAGGAGCTTCAAGGGTATGAATTAGCCACACAAGCAATCTCTATTTTGGAGAGGCGTAGCAAGCTAAGTCTTAACTGGATAGTTGGTTATAGCACTGATTCTGCACGTATCAAACTGTTTATTTTACCTTGGGCTAATCCTGTAGGAGGGGGGAAACGCAAGTGGTTCTGGGTGGACAAAGAAAGTCTTTCTGCACTCAGAGAAACACTTTCTATCACGAAGGAGAGAAAGTTTACTAGGTCACAAGAGCGAGTTCAAGAGCCGGAGCATCAAAGATAGAAAGGGGGTGATCCAAGAATCCTATATAGAAAGGAGATGGTTATAAATACAAAAAACTAACTTTAATTCTTTGGAAGGAGATGGTTAATTTGTTTGCAAGTGGAGGAATCGAGCCGGTAACAGGAGCGGAAATGGCAGGACGTGTGCAAGAGGCATTAAATGCAATATTTGCAGTCGCAACCCCAATTGTCGGGATGTTAGGGCAACTGTCTATTGGGGTGGCAGCTATATTGTTGGTTTTAATTCTAGTCATGGGCGCAGGAATTGCTAAACGTGTTTTGGGTGTAATTTTTACAATTATGCTTGGAATAGCACTCTGGCATTTAGCACCATGGATTGTTAGAGCGACTCAGGGACTCACCAATTGGTTTGTCCAATAATTTTAAGGAGGTAATTTTTATGTTGACAAAAATTAGGAACAGTTTAATGTTGGCAATGGTAGTTGTGTTTAGTGCGGTTAGTTCAGTGGAGGCGGCAGGAATTCCTGTAGTTACACCGGACAATCTTTTCAATCAGTTAAGAGGTATCGTCAATACAGTCATAACACCGCTGGGGGCTTTTCTGATATTTATCTCTATTTGTTTTGCGGGTTTCAAACTCATTATGACGGCGAATAAGCCCCAAGACCGGTCGGAAGTATTGGCAAGTTTACCTTACATTGCCGGTGGAGGTATTATTCTCGGGTCGGTGTTGCTGCTGACTGGTTTTATTATTGGGCTTATCCCAACACCATAATGAGAAGCTACCCAGTGCCGGTGCAGTTCACCGGAGAAGAGAAAGTTTTTAGTGGTGTGTTGACGTTGAGGCAGCTTGTCTGGTTGTTTTTAAGCGTTGGGTTGGGACTGGCAGGAGCTTTTCTTCTACCAGTCTCTATTGTTTTGAGGTTAGTTGTTTTTTGTGTTTTTTCGTTATGTGGTGTCGCTCTTGCTTTTTTACCTATTGCCGGTGTCAGCTTAGATATCTACTTACATCGGCTATATAAATTCGGTAAGAGCGACACCAAATTATCTCTAAGATAGGGGGGGAAAAATGGTTATCAAGAAACGTCTAGTGAAGAAAGCAAAAGTATTTAAACTGAAAATAGTCCCGAATAGATTTAAGCTCAAAATTGTTCCGAATCCTGATTACAAACCAAAGAAGAAGAAACAGAATAGCGAGTAAGCCCCCAATTATTGGGGGCTATATTTTTAAAGGAGGTAATTAAATTGAAAAAGACAAAAGTATTGGCGGTTGTTCTAGTACTGGCTATGTTAGTGAGTTTTATTCCTATTAATACGGTGTTTGCGAATGACATAGTACCGCCAACAGTAACAAGTACAACTCCGGTGGACGGTGCGACAGGGGTAGTTACGCATGCGGAAATTAGGATCAATTTCAGTGAGGCTATTCAGATAGTTACGCCGGGGGCTATTACAGTGTCGGGCGGTGTATTTAATATGGAGTGGGTGACATTTGATACTGTAAATTTACACCCCACCGGAATGGTAGATAATACTACCTATACAGTAACGATACCTGCTGGTTCAGTGCAGGATTTAGCTGGGAATGCTTTAGTGGCTGATTATCTTTTTAGTTTTACTACGGAGGGTGCACCAACACCACGTGTGGTTCACTTTACGTGTCCAAACTTGGAGGCTGTTGTAAGAACAGCTTTTAATATACCTACTGGCGATATAACTCCGACTGATATGTTAATGCTAACCGTCTTGGATGGAGGGAGGGGGAATATTACAAGCCTTGTTGGTTTGGAGTATGCAACTAATTTAAACCGATTAGACCTTGATCGGAATCGTGAGCTTTACAACCTTATGCCAATAGCTGGACTGACGCAGCTACAACACCTAGACCTTCATCGGAATACTCAACTCTCAGATATTACGCCATTAGCTGGGCTGACACAACTAACTTTTTTACGAATAGATATTACCCAAGTGTCAGACATTACGCCATTAGCTGGGCTGATTAGCATGAAATCTTTAAGTCTAACTTCTAATAAAATTACAGATATAACTCCCCTAGCAGGACTGACGGATTTAACACTGTTATATTTATGGGATAATCAAATTACTGATGTAACTCCTTTGAGCGGAATGACAAGGATGGTTGACCTTCAACTTTATAGTAACCTGATTACAGACATTACACCATTACAAACACTAAATCCCAACATAACAACTTTGGCCATAGACGAAAACTTTATTGATTTTAATGAGCCGGGGAATTTAAGTCTTTTTAATGCTTTTCCCTCGAATGTTTTCTGTGTGTTTGGTAGCCCTAGTACTTTAGTTGAAATGCAAGGTCGGCAGTTCAGTTTAAATGCGTGTACTAAAGAAGTAATAAATTTAACTGCAGGCAGCACAGTATCGGTACATTTAGAGGCAAACCTAATTTGTCATCTAGAATTTGCTACTTGGGAGAGACCCACCTTCGGGCAGCTGTCTATAACACATAGTAA
>CAZORZ010000162.1:0-4113 GCA_964582255.1 uncultured Gammaproteobacteria bacterium
CCTCATCTTTAAGGTATTCATTCCAAACTAATTCTCTTAACCCTGATATAGATTGGCTAACTTCTTTGTTTTTAATATTTTTTAAATAAACAGGTTTTTCTTTAAAAACTTTATCAACAATTTCTTGAGATGTACGGATATATTTACTTCGACATGATTTGATTAATTTATCGAATTTTTCTTGCTCATCATCTGGAACTTCAGTTATTACTGGGAGAGCCTGTTTTTTAGACATATTCGATAGATCCTAGAATTTTTGCTTTGTTTTTTAGATTATACAACATAACTTGTTTCAAATAGAAAACCATTAATTCATCTAGAAACATAACAATAGAGTAATAATGGCTAAAACATTAAATGTTACACACAATTAAGTGTACATAGTGTCAGTTTTGCATGCTTATTAACAAATACAAACTCTGAAATCTTTCTTTATCATCAGGTGTCAAAATATAATACAACCTAGGCACAATGCGATGCCGTATTTAAAAGTGGGTGGTGTCCATATCATCTGAACAAGTCATTCTATAAATTTTCTGTTCAGCTTACGTTCAGTCAACTTGGTTTAAATTACATCCATCGATAGCACATCGATTTTTATAATTTATTCGGAGGTTCGATATGAACATCAAAAAACTAACTCAGTCACTTTCAATTATTACCGTACTATTCACAGTATTTGTCTTAGCACCTTCTGCCGCAATAGCCGGAAAACACCATGGAAATGATTCACGTCATTATTCTAAACATCAGCAACAATCACATACTAAAAGCCATTCACGTCATTACAACAAACATAAACATAATAAACATAGGCATGGCCGAAAACATTTTAGTAAGCACCGTCAAAATCATCATGTTGTCAGAAGTTATTACCCATCTCATAATCATCGCCATTGGGATAACAGTTATTTTTCCTTTGGTTATCAAAATGATCATTTTGGTTTCACTTTTAGAGATTAAATTAGCTTACATCCTCAGTCACTTTGTTCCAGTGATTGGAGGGTGTATGCTTAAGCTATCTTATTGATTAAATTATTATGTTGTTTTCATATTCTATAAAAATACTTTTTGTCACTTTAGTTTTAATCACGGCTCCTCTTCACGCTGCTAACATTTCAAAACAACAAGCTGCTCAGATAGCTCAACAACAGCACTCAGGGCGTGTATTATCGGTGAAAGTACAGGGAAATAGCTATAAGGTAAAAATTATTAGCAGCTCTGGTCAAGTGCGTATCATTCGAGTCAATGCAACTAGCGGCACTGTTGAGTAGCCGTGCGTATTCTACTGATTGAAGATGAAATTGCGTTGCAACAATCATTAAAAAAGCAGTTAGAAAGCGAGTTTTATCAAGTTGATGTGAGCGCTGATGGTGAAGAAGGCTATTATTTTGCTGCTGAATACCCAATTGATGTTGCCATTATAGACATAGGCTTACCCAAACTTTCCGGCATTGAAGTCATTAAAAAACTACGTTCTGACGGCAATAAGCTGCCCGTACTTATTTTAACTGCTCGTAGTAAATGGCAAGAAAAAGTTGAAGGTTTAGAAGCTGGGGCAGATGATTATCTGGTAAAGCCTTTTCAGTTTGAAGAGTTATCAGCACGAGTTAAAGCGCTATTACGTAGAGCATCAAATAGTGCCAACAACATCCTAAGTGGCGGCAACATTGATTTGAACACTGAGATAAAACAAGTCTCTGTCAATCAAAAATCACTCACTATTACCTCTTTTGAGTATAGCCTGCTGGAATACCTAATGAGGCACCCTACTGAGACGGTTTCTAAATCACGTTTGGCTGATTACCTTTATCCGCATGATGATGACAGAGACAGTAATGTAATTGAGGTTTTAATTGGTCGATTACGAAAAAAATTGGAAATGGCTGGCGCTCCACCAAGTATCGAAACTCTGCGCGGAAGAGGTTATCGTTTTACTTTATGTGATGCCTGTTAAAACCGCATAATGACAAAGCTATCGTTAAACCAACGCATTATTTCTAGTGCACTCATGGTATTAATTCTATTTGTTAGCTTAACCGCCACCGCATTAAATGAAGCCTTTAAAAACAGCTCAAGAAACGCTTTAAAAAACACCTTAACCAGCCAATTGTACGCCTTACTGGCGACTGCAAATGTCGATGTGATTGAGCTAAAACCTAACGTAAACATGCCCTCAGATAGTTTAGAGGCTTTGTTAGGCTTACCTAATTCTGGTTTATACGCACAAATCATAGATCATAATAATCGTGTTCTTTGGCAGTCAGGGTCTTTTATTAACGCTAGCCCACCTTCGAGCCAATTCATAGCAAGTGGACAGAAAACCTTCAAGCAAATTGATCAGGCAGATAGTCAGTTTTTTCAACTCTCTTTTGGTACTAATTGGTTAATTGCAGATACAAATATTCCCTTAACCTTCGTTATTAATCAAAATTTGTCATTTTTTAATCAGCAGCTCAGTGACTATAGTGACACCTTATGGCTGTGGTTAGGTGGGATGGCATTATTTTTAATTGTTAGCCAATTGCTCATTTTAAGATGGGGCTTATCACCCATTAATCAGGTTGTGGATGAACTACACAATATTGAAAATGGCTCCCAAACAAAAATCGAGCGCCATTATCCTCAAGAAATAGACTTTTTAAGCCGTAATATTAATCATTTGCTGGAAAAAGAGCATGCTCAAAAAAAGCGCTATAGAAATGCTTTAGGTGATTTGGCACATAGCCTTAAAACACCCTTGGCTGTCTTACAAAGCTCACTATCATCGAATTCAAAACCACAGGTGATGGCCGATCAGATTCACCAAATGAATAAAATTGTGGAATATCAGTTACAAAAAGCCGCCACAGCCGGGGCTAATAATTTATCTCAAGCCATTGACATAAACCTCTTAATTAATCGCATCATTGATTCATTAAAAAAAGTGTATGTGGATAAGCAGCTATCTTTCAAATTCAGCGCGAATAAAACCCTAAATTTCAAAGCCGATGAAGGCGACATGATGGAAATGTTTGGCAATCTGTTAGATAACGCCTGTAAATGGGCGCAACACACCATCATCATCTCTGCACACTTAAGCCAGCATAAACTTAGGATATCGATTAAAGATGATGGTCAGGGTTTCCCTGAACCATTAATTGAACAATTAAAAATTCGTGGTGAACGAGCTGACCAAAAAATACCCGGCCACGGCATTGGTCTTTCAATAGTCATCAATATCATTGATTCCTATGATGGCGAATTACATTTACACAATAATACTCCCGAAAAAGGAGCTGAGGTTATAGTAATACTATAACTCTAATTAAGGCACTGGCATTAGGATTAAAGAGTTGTTCAGTTATCGTTCAGCTTGCACATGTTCAAATAGCTCCATCTTGTTACAACGGAGCACACAATGAACATACCATCTTTTTTTCAAGCCTTAATCTATAGCGCACTTATTGCTTCTCCTATTACCGCTTATGCAGAAACAGCCTCAGAAAATAAAATATCGACAACGATTAGTTATCAACAACATCAAGCATTAACTGACGCACAAAAAAAGAACATGCTTAAAGAAACCGAGGAAACCGTCATCTCTTTAACGCTACACAATTTATTTAATGTTGAATCTCAAATTCAAGCTCGGCACTCGCCATCTAACGACTACAGTTTATATGACGCTTCGACAATACTAATTATTGATAATGATCTTGACGGTTTTTACCAGCGTTTTTCTGTCACCATTGATGCCGACACCCTATTTCACCACAGCACTATTTATGCCGATTTTTATTTAAGCTATGAAGGTGGCCCATGGATATATTATGCCAGCAGTCATAACTACGATATTCATAGCGATAGTGTTGATGATAAATTTACCGTTGAAACTGTGTTAGCCGATGGCTATCCGACTGGTTATTATGATATGCGTATTAAACTTTATGATGCAGTGAGTGATGAATATTTATTAACTTATGATTACCTTAACGATAGTTCTTTAAATGCCATTCCTTTAGAAGATAGCCATAGAGACAGTGATGAATATTATTCCAGCTCGATAGAAACAGAAGTGATTATTACTCATGGCGCTGGTTCTATGAATATACTAGGTCTATTCATATTGTT
>CAZORZ010000163.1:0-4091 GCA_964582255.1 uncultured Gammaproteobacteria bacterium
AACTTGATGCGGCTTTATTGATATCTTGCAGTGAAAAAATTTCTTTAAGTTCATCCGTTGAAAAAATTTCTTGGTCACCATGCGACCAGCCCAACCGTACTAAATAGTTAATTAATGCCTCAGGTAAATAACCATCGTCAGCATACTGCATAACACCAACAGCACCATGCCTTTTAGAAAGACGCTTACCATCATCGCCTAAAATCATCGGCACATGGGCATACTCGGGCGTTGGAGCGCCCAAAGCTTTTAATATATTAATCTGCCTTGGGGTGTTATTCACATGGTCATCACCGCGCACAACATGGCTAATACCCATATCCATATCGTCAACAACCACGGTTAAATTATAGGTCGGTGTGCCGTTACTGCGCGCAACAATCAAATCATCGAGCTCTGAATTTTGTACACTAATTTTGCCTTTTACCAAATCAGTAAATGACACCACTCCTTCAGCAGGGTTTTTAAATCGCACCACGTGCTCACCACAGTCATCTGCTAAATTTAAACTTCGGCAGCAACCATCATAACGTGGCTTTTGTTTCGCATTCATTTGCTGTTCACGCAGTTCGTCTATGCGCTCTCTTGAACAGGTGCAACGATAGGCATGACCATCTTGCAAAAGCTGTTGAATTATTTCAGCGTAGCGATCAAAGCGTTGAGTTTGATATATAGGGCCTTCATCGTGCTCAAGACCTAACCATTTCATACCATCTAAAATGGCATCAACCGAGGCTTGAGAAGAGCGTTCTAAATCTGTATCTTCAATGCGCAATACAAATTGACCGTCTTTTTGACGCGCATATAAATAAGAAAATAGAGCTGTGCGAGCACCACCCACGTGTAAAAAGCCCGTTGGGCTAGGGGCAAATCGAGTTTTAATCATACAGAAAGTCTTTTAAGGGGCAGTTGACCTAATTTAAGCCTAGCCCAATCACCAAACCGGTAGCAATACCGATACCAACAAACATCCCTGAAATCATCAGTCCAACAGCGATATTCCCTTTTGCCAATTCATCACTAATATCAAACGACACAATTTTATTAAAGCTTCTACAACCTAGCTTCATGAAAGCAATGGTTAGAAAGCCGCCTAAAATGACGTATAAAAAATTAAGTATGATTGGATCTAAGAAATCTGTCATGTTGAGCCTTTTTTACACTGCCTAGTATTTTTTTTGTAACAACATAACACCACCGCTATGTTGTATATTTAGATTTTTTAAGTATGACATACCTAGCAATACTTGGTAAGGGTGATCGCCAAAAATCACAGCCGCTGGCACATAGCTTTCCTTCATGCCACCTATTTCTACCGAATCCAGTAACAATTCCCATGTAGCTACCACACCACTGGCGGTTGATGCGTAAGATTTTTTACCTTTCTTTTTATAGTTGATGCCCAGCTTTTTCGCATGTCGTTCACTCATAGCGACATAGGTAGCACCTGTATCCACTAGAAAAGACGTTGCTGAATTATTAATAAACCCATTGACTTGATACATGCCCGATTTATTGGGATAAATTTTTAAGCTCTTTTTTTCTGCTTTTTTATATTGATTACTGATAGTACTTTGAGTGCCTAGCTGACTGACTACGCCATCGGCATTTTTAATCTTAGCCCATCGGCTTGTGGCTTGTATCAAGGTGATACCTTTATAACTTTGCCCATCAGACAATAATTTATTCTCACCTGATATATTAAGGTAGGCTTTACCATTAAACAAAGCTAAAACCTTTATGGATTCAGAGCCATAGCTTATTGATGTTAGTAACATTAAGCATATGAACAGCTTCATAAATAATTTAATTGCAATAAGCCGTGCAATACAAAAAATGCAAATATACCTGCTAATACATCATCAATCATGATTCCAAAACCACCACTAACCTTTTCATCTAATATCTTTATAGGCCAAGGTTTCCAAATATCAAATAATCGAAACAATAAAAACCCAACGATTATATTAGTTAAGCTTAAAGGGACAGCAATCATGGTGATGAAAAAACCAACAATCTCATCCCAAACTATGCCTGAATGATCATGAACGCCTAACGCCTTAGAGGTAAAACCGCACCAATATACGCCGACCGCAAAACCTATTAAGGTGATGACAAGATAAACTTCTAATCCTAATGGCTGACATAATAAATATAAAGGAATAGCCGCCAAGGTGCCAAAAGTCCCTGGAGCAAAAGGTGCTAGACCTGAACCAAAACCCAATGAAAAAAAGTGCCATGGGTGCTTGAGTAGCTTAGCTGGAATTTTAATATTATTTTTAGCCAAAATGTTGAAAACCTTGATATGTTGATAGATCTATCGCTTGTTTAGCGCTATCTTTATATAGCGTTAAACCCGACTGGGTGATTTCACCAATATCATATACAGCGAGTTCATGCCTTAAAAGGCTTTGCTGCATATCATCTACAAACTTCATTGGTACGGTAAAACACAGCTCATAATCATCACCGCCACTCAGTGCATAATGATAATCCTTTTTATGATGAATTAAACTAGGCATGGGGATTTGATCTAAAAACAACTCGGCACCGCACTGACTGGCTTTTAAAATATGACCTAAATCTGCTAACAATCCATCTGACAGATCAATCATAGATGTCGCGTAGTTTTTTACAGCTTTCGACATATCTAAACGCGGTTTAGGCTGATTTAAAAATGTCAAAAATTGCTCATAATCATCATTTTTAGCCAATTTATTTTGCCACATAGCTAAAGCTAAGGCGGCATTCCCCAGCGAACCCGTTACAAAAACACGATCTCCAACTTGAGCTCCTGAGCGTAAAACCGCTTTGCCATCAACTATGCCCGTCGCTTGAATAGTAATGGATAAAGCTCCTTTACAGGTATCACCACCTATTAATTTAAGGCCATATTTTTGTGCTTGCTGAGCTAAGGATTGAGAGAATGAAGCCAACCAATCTTCATTATTATGAGGTAAAGATAACGACAATAAGAACCAAGCTGGTTCTGCACCCATGGCGGCTAGGTCACTTAAATTAACGGCTAGTGCTTTATGAGCAATATCTTCTGGGCTTGTTAAAGCTGGGAAATGAACACCTTCAATGAGTGTATCCATCGTCATTACTAATGATGAGTTTGGCTTAGCTTTAACCAGTGCTGCATCATCGCCGATGCCTAACAGCACATCGTCACGGTCTTCACCGCATTGGGTGAAATATTGATTAATTAAAGAAAACTCATTCATCTCAGAGGCTCCTTTATTGTTATTCCGCTGCTTTTGTCTCTAATTCACGCAATTTTTTAGACAACGGGTCTAACACACCATTAATAAATTTATGGCTGTCGTCCGCACCGTAAGTTTTGGCTAGGTTAAGTGCCTCATTAATGACCACTTTAAAGGGAATTTCTAAATGGTTTAAAAATTCATAAGTCGCGATACGTAAAATACTTTGCTCAATAGGGTCAATATGATTTTCCATACTGGTCACATAAGGATTATAGGCTGCGTCAATAGCGTCCACATCTTCATGTACGCCATATAACAACGCGATAAAATATTCCTCATCACCTGACGCAACACCCTGATCTGCTAGATAATGATCACGCACCCAATCTATTTCTTCTTTAGACACTTGCAGTTGATATAGCGCTTGCATCGCTTTATCACGCGCATGTTTACGTTTTTTTATAAAACCAGCAGGATATTTATGTTCGGCAGCGTCTGACATTAAATTTTACGCAACAAACTAACCATTTCTAATGCCGTCATCGCGGCCTCTGCACCTTTGTTGCCTGCTTTAGTCCCTGCACGTTCTATGGCTTGCTCGATACTGTCTGTGGTTAACACGCCGTTGATAACGGGAAGATTATATTTAAGAGCTAAGCTAGATAGTGCTTTGGCATTTTCGCCTGCGACAAAATCAAAATGGGGGGTCGAGCCACGAATGACCGCTCCTAGACCAATAATGGCATCGACACCGCCCTTATCGGCATATTTTTGAATAACCAGTGGCATTTCAAATGCGCCGGGTACATGACTGACTGTAATGTCTGATTCTTTCGTGCCGCCACGAATTAAAGTATCTAACGCACCTTGCAATAAGCTATC
>CAZORZ010000164.1:0-4069 GCA_964582255.1 uncultured Gammaproteobacteria bacterium
GCGAAGGCATCGAAAAAGTATCGGTATTAGCGTTGTTAAAAGAATTAAATTTAGAGCTTGTTCATTAACGCTGAATAAATTGCTTAATACGGTTTAAATTTTCTTCAGTGTGCTGAAAAACAATGCCCTTAATGCCTAGTTTTTTTGCGGCTTGAATATTGTCTTCGCGATCGTCAACAAACAGTGTGTTGTTGACGTTGATGTTATATCGCTCAATTAAACGGGTGTAAATGATGGGGTTTGGCTTTCCCATTTTTTCTTGTGCAGAAATAACTTTGCCATCAAATAATTTAAAAAACTCATGCCGTTGCGTTAAATAATAAAACCATTCATGTGATAGGTTAGACAAGCAATATGTCTTTAGCCCAGTGTTATGAGCCAGTTGCAATAACTTAACCATCTCTGGTTTTGCAGATAAAGACTTTTTGGCCAGAGCCATGAGCTCGCTGACTTGATTAATGCTTAAGCTTAAAGCGCTACTAGCACGCGCTATCAGCTCTGTTTCAGTGATTAAGCCGTTATCGAACTCTATCCAAAGGGGGCTTAAAAAAAGTTTATTAATGATGCTCTGTTGCAAGCTGGCGTCTACTGTAAATGCCAGCACGATTGCCTGAGGATTCCAGTTGACCATCACTGCACCTAAATCAAAAATAATCGTTTTTGTCATGTTAGGTGCGATAAATTGTTTCAATTAAATGATACCCAAATTTTGTTTTAACGGGGCCATGAACGGTTAAAACAGCTTTTTTAAAGACCACATTATCGAATGCTTTTAGCATTTTTCCTGGTTGAAATTCACCCAGATCACCGCCTTTTTTAGCTGAATTACATTGCGAATGCTTTTTGGCGAGCTTGGCAAAGTCTTCTCCCTTAGCTAACTTGGCTTTTAACAGTTCGGCTTGTTCTTTAGTTTTAACTAAAATATGTCGCGCATGAGCAGTGGGCATAATTTTCCTAAATAGTGCTGGTGTAAATGATATATTAGCGACTTTTTAACATCGCTAAGCATATGAACTCTATTTTCAATAAAAGTATTGTAACTAATTTAATCGCTTTAGCGATTATTGCTATTGGTTATCAGAGCACACTCTATTCTAACTTAATTTTATCCATTGGTTTTTTTGCTTTGTCAGGTGCAGTGACTAACTGGCTAGCCATTCATATGTTATTTGAAAAAGTGCCTTTTTTATATGGCTCTGGTGTTATCCCCAATCGCTTTGAAGAGTTTAAGAGTTCAATTAAAAGGCTGATGATGGAGCAGTTTTTTACCGCAGATAATATCAAACAGCTGTTAAAAAGTGATAAGGAAAATAGTTTAGTTGATTTAGAACCGTTAATGAAAGCGATTGATTACGATAGAATGTTCGAGGGCTTAGTCTCGTCTATTATGGAATCATCATTTGGCGGTATGCTGCAAATGATGGGGGGCGAAGAAGCCTTAGTGCCGTTAAAAAAGCCGTTCATTAAAAAAATGAAAGTGACGTTATCTGATATGGTTGGATCCGGTGATTTTCAGCAAACATTGAGGCAGAGCTTTGAGTCTAATGACTTAAGCGAAGGCATTATGGTGAAAATCGAGCAAGTCATTGATACCCGTTTGAATGAGCTAACGCCTGAATTAGTGAAAGAAATGGTACAGGATATTATTAGGCAGCACCTTGGTTGGCTGGTAGTTTGGGGCGGTGTCTTTGGTGGGGTGATTGGTGCAGGCTTTAGCTTTTTATAATGCGCGGCTAATTATGTTCACGTTAACAACTTTCTAAGTGGGTTTATAAGAGTCATAAAGCCGCGTTCAGGTTTTTCAATCAACGTACAGTCAAGCGCCCAGCGTTGATTGCGTTCCGACATCCAATCTCGCTTATAGGCATCGTTGCCAGTTAAAAAATCGACTGTTTTAACTTGATCGACGTCGATCACATGGTGCATTAAATGTTTGGTTAAAATAGAGCCAGGTGAATATTTTTTCCAAGCTTGGTCATACACTAATCGATAAATGCTGGCTTTGCCATGAGCCGAAAACCAAATTTGTGCCGCAGCAGGTTGACCACCTATGTACAGAATACCGAGCCGTAACCAACCGGGCTTTGCTAAGCACAAGACCAGCTTTTCGCTAAAACCAACAAAAGCTTCATTGGCTTTCCAACTGGCGTTGTAAATAAGATGATAGTCAGTTAATGCTTGGGTTAAATCATTGTCGGTATAAACGCGTATGTCGTAGCCTTGTTCTCGCTTTAGCTTGCGCTGCTTGCGTGCGATGGTATTTTTAACGCGCGAAGGGCGTGACTCCATATAGTCAGCAAATGATTGTCCTTGTACGTTTAAAACCCAATTATAAAAACTAAAATGGCGATTACAGCTAAAACCAGAAGACTCCATGATGCGTTGCAGTCGATTTATATTCTCATCGCCATCAGCAACTGGGTATAAACGTAGGTATTTGAACGGTAGTGTTTTAAGGCCATGGCATAGGCAGTTAAGTATTTGATCTTGCTCATCATTAGCCATTAAAACAGTGTATAACGATGTGAAACTGGTGCTGAGAGAATACCAGTCATCATTGTCGCGCTGTGTCAGCGGTAAAATGGCTTGTATGTTGTGCCCCTCAATGACACAGGCTAACAGCATAATTTGCCCTTTTTTTAACGCAGTCACACTGAGGTTTTCAAACCAATCCCGCGAGAAGAAAATGCTGTCTTGTTCACTTTTGTTAAACAGCAAATTGGCGCTTGCTGGCAGTTGTGCCCAGTCGTTGTAGCTTATGAATTCCATTTAAACCCAATCAGCTATTGGCATGTTTTGAGTATTTGATTACTGGGTTTTTGCACTGTAAGCCACAAGAATGTTTCGTTACCGATTGTATGGTATTTATGAGACTCGAGAATAAAGCCTATCCCTTCTAAATCATTCAATAATGCCGATGGCTTCTTGTGACTATAATAAAGCTCAGTATCTAAAAATTTTATATAGCCACTAAATTCTTCAGCACCTGTATATTCTTTGGTCGCGTAGGTAAATAGCAATTTACCATTGGGTTTTAGCCACTCAAATATAGAAGAAAATAAACGCGTTTGATGCTCTGTTGGGATATGAAACAGGCTATAAGAAGCGCTGATTGCATCAAATTGTTGAGGTTCAAATGTCACATCCATCACATCAGCTCTAATGGCTTCCATTTTCGGAGCATATTTTGCTGCTAGTTCGATCATGCGTTCTGAAAAATCGACACCTGTGACGCGCCAATCATGGTCGATGAAATAACGCGCGACGGGTTCTCCTGCACCACAACCAAGATCGAGTAATTTGCCATGTTTTGGCTCTAAAGTGGCGTAAAATGAATGGAGGATTTCGGAGATATCAAAAAAGCCTCTATTGGCGTCATAGGTGTCGGCAAAGCTATTATATGTTTCGCGTAAAGAATGAATCATATGGCTACTATGTTTTTAGGGGCTGAATTATTTATTGGCGGCATAGACGCTCATGATGGAGCTTAACTCCTCTAAAACGATGAGTGATTCATCATGTGAAAAGTCAGATAACATCCCGACATCTTGGTGATTGGTGAGCTTTTCAATCACTGAATTTGCGTAGTTACAGCCACGAATACAAATTTGATCAATGCTATTGTCTATTTTTACTCGGTCAATTTTATCAGCGCCTACCAGCACACCGCCAAACCAAAAGGCGGTATCCTTTTCTAAAAATTCTTTAAAAGGAATGTAATGCGAACCGTCACAAGAAAAGTTAAGTCCCACCATGCCATTGACAATGTTTAATGAGCCTGCGCGTAAATAAATGGTTTCGTCACAAAAACGTAACACATGAAATAAGCGGAATACTTTCGCAATCATTTCGGCTGGCACAATGGCTTTTTCAAAATAAGGGCGACGTGGAAAAGCTAAGCAGGTATCTGGGTCTGCTAAGTCTTCGTAATCAAGAATTTGATAATCGTAAGGATCATCAGCTAACCAAATGGTGGCGCGGCTACTAGAGAAATGTAATTTACCGTGAAATACGCCATGTTGTGTCATTAGCTCACCCAATAAAGCCATAACAGAGTCGATGTCATCAT
>CAZORZ010000165.1:0-4068 GCA_964582255.1 uncultured Gammaproteobacteria bacterium
ACCCCAGACAGCACAAGATTATCTAAACAAAATCGAAGAATTATCTGGTCTGCCCATTCATATCATTTCGACAGGCCCAGATAGAGAAGAAACAATGGTGCTCGTACATCCGTTTGATGAATAGATGTTGTGTGTATTTTTTACTTATTTAAAATAACCTCTATGCTTAGGCTGAGAGTAAACTTATTGAGAATAAAATTTTGAGACTGTTTTTTATATTTGGGTTAATATTTTTTTTTAATTCGGTCATCGCAGATCAATACTGGTCAACTGCAAACCTGAATGCCCGTGACTCTAATAATGTTAAAATTTTTCAGTTAGATGTCGAAGCCTTTAAAACGGCATTGTCTCCGTTAAACAGTCAATCAAGCGTTACGATTAGCTTGCCAAGAATAGACGGAATGGTCGAACAATTTAGAGTGTCACGTACTCACGTAGTGGCTGCTGAATTAGCAGTAAAATTTCCAGAATTAAAAACCTATAAAATTCAACACCTAACGTCACCTGAAATACGTGGACGTATGGAAGTAATGCAAAATAAAGTGTCGGTGATGATTAAAACACCTCATGGGCAAGAATTAATTGATCTAATGGAGGGCTCGTCGCAGATATATCATTCTAAGGAAAAAAGAGCTTCTTCAGGTCAAAGCTTTTCTTGTGGCACTGGCATGTCTCATCGCTTAAAACCCTTCTCGATGAAATTTCCAAGTAATAACCAGTATCGCGCACCTATAAATCAACTGACTAAACTAAAAGTAGCTATAGGGACAACCATTGAATATTCGGCAAAATTTGGGTCGACAAAACCATTGGTGTTGGCAGAAATAATTAAGGCAGTAAACCGAATTAATGAAGTATACGAAAGTGATTTGGCGATAACATTAGAGTTAGTTAGTAATAATGATAATGTTATCTTTATTGGCAGTGATTCATTTTCAAATACAAATGCCAGTGCTTTAATTAATGAAAGCCAAACGGTTTTGGATGCTCAAATTGGTAGTGCTAATTATGATTTGGGGCATGTGTTTAGTACCGGAGCTGGAGGTTTAGCGTTTGTTCGTTCGGTTTGCTCTGCTAGCTCCAAAGCTAAAGGAATTACTGGTTTAGCAAATCCAACAGGAGACTCATTTTGGATCGATTATGTTGCTCATGAGATGGGGCATCAACTAGGCGCTGAGCATACTTTTAATGGGACGACAGGTTCTTGCTCTAGTGGCAGACACGACGTCACAGCCTATGAACCAGGCAGTGGTTCAACACTTATGGGTTATGCCAATATTTGTGGTGCAGAAAACCTACAATCAAGTAGTGATGCCAGCTTTCATTCTAAATCTATTGAGCAGATAGTTAATGCTATACCCAATAGTTGTGGCATAGAGGTGTCTTATGGCAGCGTTCATTCTGGTGATTCTAATGCAAATGTGCCAACTGCTAATGCAGGGGCTGATTATGTTATACCAATAAATACCCCATTTGTTCTTACAGCAAATTCAACTGATGCAGATGGTGACATTCCACTATATCAATGGGATGGCATTGATGCAGGTACATCTACTTCTTCAGCTACGATTGGGCAAGATTTAAATACTAATGCATTATTTCGTTCTAACTTACCCCAAACATATAAAAAACGTTATTTCCCTTCGATTAAAACTTTACTGAGTGGCACTTCTGATATTGGTATTACCCTACCAACAACGAATAGAGCCAATGATATCAGGCTAAAAGTGATTGATAGCAAAGGTGGGTACGGCAAGGATGACTTAGTGTTAACTTCAAATACAGGCTTTAATGGATTTGCAGTGACATCGCAAAATACAGCCTCCAGTTTGAATGCCAATAATGTTGTGACAGTGACTTGGAATAACGCTAACACAACGTCAGCTCCAATAAATTGCGCTACGGTTGATATACAGTTATTAGCTATAAGTGCTGATAACTCTACTTTTACTTCTCGTGATTTAGTGTCAGGCGTTGCAAACAATGGATCTTATTTTGTTACTCTGCCTGATGAAAACTCAGTTAAATCACGCTTTTTAGTGAAGTGTGGAACTAATGTATTTTTTGATATAAATGATGCGGATTTTTCTATTGCAGGTAGCACAACAAATACAACGGCAGACAATGATGATTACTCAAGCAGTAGTGGCGATCAAAGTAAATTCACATCAAACACAGTACAAGTTGTTACGAGTGGTGGCGGCTCGCTATCTTATTGGATGTTTTTACTATTAAGTTTGGGTTTATTTTTGACAAGAAGACGCGCTTAGTATCTTGCGGTTATAGGTCAAACTATAGTTATGAACAATTTGCAGTTGTTTTAAATGTTCTTGGCTTCTAACCACATCGCTTATGTCATCTAACCGTAAAATGGTGCAGTTTTTTTGAATTTGATTTAAATCTCCATGTTTAACGCCGGGCACCTTTAAGCCACGTTGGTCAAAACCAATTAAGGTGAAGTCATTTTTATAAATGGCTGCATTAGCATCTGCATGAGCATCTGCTGTTTGAATATATTCGACAGTTAAAGAATGCTGAGGTGAAAAGCTATGATTCATAGCGCAAGCATTAAGAAGTAATGTCGATAAAACAATAAAAAAGCCGTATTTCATAATAAAACCTATGTTGAACGCAAAAAAAAGGCTGGAAAACCAGCCTTTTTAATTTACAGTAAATGTAAATTAATAATGTAGCTTAGCAAAACGCTTTGATTCACTGTGGTATTGCGCTAATGCATTATGGCCTTGAGCTTCAGCAGTTTTTGCCTGAGCAATGGCAGCAGAATAATCTTTCTTACCAACCATTTTTTTAGCCGATTTAATCATTTTTCCAGTATCGCGCCATTCGTAACCTACTTTTTTGGCAGCACTGTTTGCCATAGTCGCTTTTTCGATGGCTTTATCGGCATGGGCTTTAGTTGCCCCTGCTAAAACATTAGTTGAAATCAAAAAAACTGATGCGGCCGCTAAAACACTTAATTTTTTAAGCATAGATGATGTCTCCTTTTATTGGGTTGAAATATTTTTTTTAATAACTATTTATTGTTTTTATTATTGATTCATTATCCTGTTTACCGCAGTAACGTCAATCTTTATAATCCCTTATTTTTTAGGAGTCCACTATGAGAATCGTCCAGCAAGCCCTTACTTTTGATGATGTTTTATTGATTCCTGCAAAATCAGATGTTTTACCTAATGATGCGGTGCTTAAAACGCAATTAACAAAAACCATCGCGTTAAATATTCCCTTGTTATCCGCGGCGATGGATACCGTGACAGAATCCGCTTTAGCCATTGCCATGGCTCAAGAAGGGGGTTTAGGTATTATTCATAAAAATTTAACGCCCGAAGCTCAAGCTAAGCAAGTTGCAAAGGTAAAAAAGTATGAGTCAGGTGTTATTAAAGACCCGATCACCATTAGCCCTGATTCATCAGTGAGGGACGTTATTGAACTCACTGAGAAAAAACAAATTTCGGGCTTACCAGTCATTGATGCAGGAGAACTTGTGGGCATTGTGACAAAGCGTGATTTACGTTTTGAAACTAATTTAGATCAGCCTGTCTCTTCAATTATGACCATAAAAGAAAAATTAGTCACAGTAAAAGAAGGTATTTCCAAAAAAGAGGTATTGTCTTTACTGCATAAGCATCGTATTGAACGTCTATTAGTCGTTGACGATGCTGGAAAGTTAAGCGGTATGATTACCGTTAAAGACATCATGAAAACCACTAATTACCCTCTAGCATGTAAAGACGAGCATGGTCGCTTGCGCGTAGGAGCAGCAGTTGGCACCGGTGCAGATACAGAAGAGCGTGTCACTGCGTTAGCAAAAGCAGAGGTTGATGTTATTGTTGTAGATACTGCTCATGGGCATTCAAAAGGTGTTATTGAACGTGTTAAATGGGTGAAAGATAATTTCCCACAAATTCAAGTCATTGGTGGCAATATTGCCACTGGTGAAGCGGCTAAAGACTTGGTCGCAGCAGGTGCTGACTGTGTGAAAGTAGGTATAGGCCCAGGTTCTATTTGTACCACGCGCATTGTTGCAGGCGTAGGTGTGCCACAAAT
>CAZORZ010000166.1:0-4040 GCA_964582255.1 uncultured Gammaproteobacteria bacterium
GCTTCAGATTCAGACAGACGACTGTTGGGTAAGGTTAAGGCAAGTTTCGCTGCAATGGCGGTTAAGCCAAGTGTTGTTGCAGATACGTCGTTGCCTTGTTCTAAAGCCGCTAAGGCAAGACCGCTGGCTAAGGCAATCGACATACGTTCGGCAGAATGGTTAGCTAAAGCATGGGCAATTTCATGCGCCATGACTTGGGCAATTTCGTCATCGGTGGCGTTTAGTTGGTCAATTAATCCCGTGTAAATAGCCATTTTCCCGCCTGCCATACACCAAGCATTAATGGTGTCAGGGTCATCAATTATTTTAACGCTCCACGCCCAGTTTTTACTGTCGGGGCGTAAAACAATGGCTTGTTCAATTAATTTATCGGTAATGTCGTTTATACGCGTTACTAATTTTGGGTCATTATCCAGTTTGTTGTCTTTTTTAAAGGGCTCTAAGGTGTTGGCATACGCTTGTATCGACGATTCTATGGCACTGCTTTCAGACACTAATAACAGTTGTTTTCGCCCTGTTATATTTTTCGCACAGGCATTCAGTAACAGCGTGGTGACTAAAATTAATAATATTTTTTTGATTATAGGAGTCATAGATTTATGTTAATAGGTGGTTAATACGCATGTGCTGTTTTGACATGGGTTGATAGGGATAGGTTCGCGTATCGTCATGCACATGTTCGCGATAATGGATAAAACCATCAGCCGTATCAAATTGCAAAAATGGATTGCCATCAGTCTGTTGCTTCATGGTGCAACTTTTATTATCGGCATAATGGTGGCCGGGTAAAATAATGCGATTTGGGTCGAGCTTTTGTTTCATATCTTTGAGTGTGTTGTACAACACTTCTGGCTCGGCGCCAGCCAGTTTGCAATGACCACAACCATAGACAAACAAGGTATCTCCAGTGATCAATTCATTGCCAAATTCATAGCAAGCAGAGCCTACAGAATGGCCGGGAGTATGCAG
Source organism: uncultured Gammaproteobacteria bacterium (assembly GCA_964582255.1). Classification (GTDB taxonomy): domain Bacteria; phylum Pseudomonadota; class Gammaproteobacteria; genus CAYZQE01. The sequence goes on from CAZORZ010000166.1 coordinate 970, forward strand.
CATTTTAATCTCTGTTTGGCCTAGGGTTAAAATGTCGCCACCGTGATGTAATTGTGAAGGTTTAAAATCGAGTTGCCAAAACTCGTGTTCGGCCTTCATTAAATGCACGGGGCATTCTGTGTGCTCTAATAATTCTTCAATGCCATTAATGTGGTCATGATGTGCATGGGTGAGTAAGATTTGATCGATCACTAAATCATGCTGTTGAGCGATTGCTAAAATAGCAGAAACATCCCATGCAGGGTCAACTACGGCAGTTTTTTTTGTCACTACATCCTCTATTAAATAGATGAGATTATCCATTGGCCCTAGTTCTAGGGTGTGAATGACATAAGATTGATTTTTTGTTTGGTGTTTAATGTGATTAGTTCGCATAATGGCTCTATGAAGATAAAGGGCAACTGTAAAAATGCAAGCACATCTGAGAAAAACCATAAACAGCACCTGTTCCAGGCAAAAAATCATTAAATACAATCAGTATTCGCCGAATGTTTGCATGAAACATGCACTATTTCTAATTCCCCTCAGGTTCACTTGTATTTTTAGAGCTGCCCTGCAATTATTATCCTTTCTCCTTTTATTTCAAGTGTCATTGTCTTTTGCCGACGTAAAATTTAAATTGGATGTCGTTACATTTGGTTTAGGTGTGCCTTGGGGTATGACATTTATTGATGAAAAACAGATTTTATTTACCGAGCGCGCAGGAAAATTAGGGCTATTAAATGTAGACACGGGTGAGGTGCGTTACATTAACGGTCTGCCAACTATATTTGCCCAAGCTCAAGGTGGGCTACTTGATGTTGCAACACCCAAAAACTATCAACAAGGTGACTGGATTTATTTTACCCATAGTAAACAGGTTGACGGACGTGCTGCTACAACATTGAGCAAGGCTCATATAACGGGGACACAGCTAACAGATTGGCAAGATGTATTAGTCACACAGTCATTTTCAACGAATGGTCAGCATTACGGTAGTCGCATTGCCTTTGATGATGCGGGATACCTCTATTTTTCCATTGGCGATCGAGGCCTTCGTGCTGATGCTCAGAATCTTAGTAATCATACAGGCTCTATTATTCGTTTGCATATTGATGGACGTGTTCCAGTCGATAATCCCTTTGTTAATCAGCCAAATGCGTTACCTGAAATATGGAGCTATGGGCATAGAAACCCTCAAGGTTTGGTTTGGGATGAAGAAAATAACAGGTTATGGTCTATAGAGCATGGCCCACGGGGTGGTGATGAGATTAATCTCATTGAAAAGGGAAAGAATTATGGCTGGCCTATTATCTCTAAAGGTAAGGAATATTGGGGGCCATTTGCAGTTGGTGAAAGCACCCACAAAAAAGGTATGGAGCAAGCCGTTAAATATTATGTGCCCTCTATCGCTCCTGGTAGCTTAATGCTTTACAGCGGTGATGCTTTTCCAGCGTGGCAGGGCAGTTTATTTGCTGGCGCTTTAAAATTAAGGCACCTGAATAGAGTGTCGATTGATGACTCGGCCAAAGCCATTGCAGAAGAACGCTTATTAACGCAGTTGGACGAAAGAATGAGAGCCTTGGTGCAAAGCCCTAAAGGTTACATTTATTTTTCTACCGATAGTGGCAAAATTTATTCCATTAAGCCCTGATAGATTTCATGCTGAAAACATCTCAAACGATAAAACGGCCTTGGCAATTTTGGATTGATCGTGGCGGTACTTTTACCGATATTGTTGCCTTATCGCCGAATGGCACATTAAGTGCCGACAAGCTGTTATCTGAAAACCCACAACACTATAAAGATGCCGCTATTGAAGGTATTCAACGCGCGCTTATAAAAACGCCATTAGGCGCGCAACAACAGCCATTCATTATTAAAATGGGTACAACAGTGGCGACTAATGCATTGTTAGAGCGCAAGGGTGATGCGACGTTGTTAGTCATCACCCAAGGATTTTCTGACGCATTACGCATTGGCTATCAGCATCGCCCTGATTTATTCGCGATAAAAATAAGCTTGCCAGATATGCTGTATCAACAGGTTATCGAGGCACAAGAACGAGTGTCTGCTACGGGTGACGTACTTATTAAATTAAATACAATCGATATTCAGCATAAATTACAATCGGCATTTGATACTGGTTTGCGCTCAGTGGCCATAGTGATGATGCATGGTTATCGTTATGCGGCTCATGAAAAGAAAATAGCCACGTTGGCAAAAAATATTGGTTTTACGCAAATATCAACCAGCCACCAAACCAGTGCGCTAATGAAATTGGTATCACGCGGTGATACCACAGTGGTCGATGCGTATTTATCGCCGATTTTACAGCGTTATGTGGCTCAAGTAAGCGAAGAACTGCAACGGATAAATCCAGTAAACAATCGAGTGCAATTTATGCAATCAAGCGGTGGTTTAACCGATGCCAGTTGTTTTGCAGGCAAGGATGCAATTTTATCAGGCCCAGCAGGTGGTGTGGTTGGTATGGTGCAAACAGCGACTGTCGCAGGCTTTAAAAAATTGATAGGCTTTGATATGGGCGGCACCTCAACCGATGTTTGCCATTATGCGGGTGATTATGAACGTGCCTTTGACACTGAAGTTGCTGGTGTGCGATTGCGCGCTTCTATGATGCGTATTCATACCGTTGCAGCAGGCGGCGGCTCTGTCTTACAGTTTGATGGTGCGCGTTTTCGTGTTGGGCCAGACTCAGCAGGTGCTAACCCAGGCCCTGCTAGTTATGGCAACAATGGCCCACTGAGTGTGACTGATTGTAATGTGTTATTAGGCAAGATTCAGAGTGATTATTTCCCTCATGTCTTTGGTGCTGATGGTCAGCAAGCCTTAGACAAACGTGCCGTGCAATTAAAGTTTAATGATTTAGCGAATGATGTTGAACAGGCAACGGGCACACGGCCGTTAGAAAAAGATATAGCCAGTGGGTTTTTAGCCATAGCCGTCGATAACATGGCTAATGCGATCAAACACATATCGGTACAACGCGGATATGATGTGGTCGAATATACATTATGTTGTGTTGAGGGCGGACAGGCAAGCGGAGTCAGGAAGTCCAAAAGAGTCACTGG
>CAZORZ010000167.1:0-4036 GCA_964582255.1 uncultured Gammaproteobacteria bacterium
ATTGGTGACATTAAGTATCGCTATGGGCTTAGGTGTCGATTATTCGATTTATTTAATTGAACGACTGAAAGAGGAGTATGCGGCCTCAGCAGGTAATTGGTCTGATGCACTTTATAAAACACTACGCACAACAGGTGGTGCTATCATCGCCTCTGTTATCGTACTATTAGGTAGTTTCATTCCATTAGTATCGACTGAGCTTGCCAACACTTGGGGGCTTAGTATGTATATTGGCCAAGCGCTAATTATAGATGTGTTCTTAGCATTTACTTTCTTCCCACTATTGATTTGGTGGTTAAAGCCAAAATATATCTTTGGCCAGAAGTAGGGTGTAAGCCTTCATAACTTAAGCAAAAAAAGCCAAGGCACAAGGATGTGCCGAATGTCTTTTTGTTCTGGAATAAAAAAAGCCAAGGCACAAGGCAATAATTGTTCCTACAATTTTATTGCATTCCCACCATCCATGGCGGTCAGATGTGCTGAATGTCTTTTTGTCGGCCTAAATAAAAATATGTTATCCCTTTTTAATGCACTCCATATAGCCCAGTTCATCAAAGTCTTGATTATTACGTTGGGCCTTCCACATGGTTTCGGCAAGACATTCCATCATATTATGCTCAACATCATGTACTTCATTGGTTTTACAGCGTTTCATATAAAGAGTTTTGAGCCCGATGGGGCGATTAGTGGTGATTTGTTCACGAATGGCAATGTGCATGCCCATGTGTAAAAAAGGATTGGTTTTTCCTTCTTCGGGGGTGAAGTCTTTTTTTAGAGCATCCTTATCATCTAATATGGCATGATACTCTGGGTGCAGCTTGATGATGTCAGCAACAATAGTCTCCATAGGTTCAAAAACATTATTATTAGCAGATAGCTTTTGCCAAACATCATAATAAACTTTGCGTATATCTTCTCGGCTACCAAACATTAGTTGGGTTCTCCTTCATCAATAATTTTTTTATTAAATTCACATAAATCTTCTATTAAACAGCTACCACAACGTGGCTTACGTGCAATACATGTATATCGCCCCAAAAGAATTAACCAATGATGGGCATCCAATTTGAACTCATCGGGCACTAAACGAATTAATCGCTTTTCAACGATATCAACATTTTTGCCATGAGCTATCTTGGTACGATTCGAAACACGAAAAATATGCGTATCGACAGCAATTGTTGGTTCGCCAAAAGCGGTATTTAACACAACATTAGCCGTTTTACGACCAACACCGGGTAATGCCTCAAGGGCTTCGCGGTTATTAGGGACAACACTGTTGTGTTTATCCAATAATATTTGGCAAGTTTTAATGGTGTTGTCTGCTTTAGAATTATACAGACCAATGGTTTTTATATAGCTCTTTAAACCAACAAGACCAAGATCAAGTATCGCTTGGGGTGTGTTTGCAACGGGATATAGCTTGGCTGTGGCTTTGTTGACACCCACATCAGTGGCTTGAGCAGATAGCAATACCGCAATTAATAATTCAAAGTTTGAGGTGAAATTTAATTCAGTGGTTGGTTTTGGGTTATCCGCTCTCAAGCGCGTAAAAATCTCAGTACGCTTGTCTTTATTCATATTAGTTGTTTGAGTTTAAGCTATCGATATTAATAGTCAGTTTATTACTGATGTTTTTTTGTTTAACTTTCGCATCGTAAAGATTTTTTAAAACAATTAATAATGCTAATCCAATAAATGCACCGGGCGGCAATATAGCCAGTAAAAAACCGTTATAGGATTCGTTAAATTGAATGGTTAAAATGTTTGATGCTTCACCAAACATTAAATCAATGTTATGAAATAAGGTACCTGAGCCAATGATCTCTCTGGCTGCGCCTAAAATAAATAAAATGACTAAAAAGCCAAAGCCCATCATAAAACCGTCAACAACCGATGCTGAGACACTGTTTTTAGAGGCAAAACTTTCTGCGCGGCCTATGATGGCGCAGTTTGTGACGATAAGAGGTATGAAAATTCCAAGAATAAGATAGAGGTCAAAAAACCACGCTTTCATGAGTAATTCGATTAAGGTAACCACACTGGCAATAATTAAAACAAAAAGAGGTAAGCGAATTTCAGGGCGTGCAAAATCTTTAATTGCCGCGATAATGCCGTTAGATAATACGAGGGTAAACAATGTGGCAAGGCCAAGGCCAATACCATTAGCCGCAGTGCTTGTAACCGCTAACAAAGGGCACAAGCCTAATAGCTGAACCAGTGCGACATTATTGTTCCATAAGCCTTGTTGGCTAATGTCTCGATAATCAGTTGTGCTCATGGTGTAACCGTTTGCTCTAATGGATGAAAAAGCTCATCTTTATGAGCTTCATAGTATTGCAGTGTATTGTACACCGTGTGGGTGATAGCTCTAGGTGTAATCGTTGCACCTGTCATTTGATCAAACTCACCGCCATCCCTTTTAACCGCCCAGAGCTCTTTTGAAGCAGGGTTTAATAGCGACTTCATATCAAACTGTGTAATCCAATTCGATTTTTTAATGTCTATACCATCGCCTAAACCTGGTGTTTCTTTATGTTTTACGACTCTGACACCCGCTAAAGTTCCATTGCTATTAACGCCGATTAATAAATCAATATCACCGCTATAACCATTGTGAGATGTCGCATTAAAAATGATAGCAACTGGCAGGTTATTTTTCCGTACACGGTAAGCAACTTGGGGCTCTGTATTACCCAGTAAATAGGATGGATCAAGTAAGACGGTGTCTTTACTGAGGTCATTATCAAAGCGTTGTGGTGGAATTAGCTCAAATAAATTGCGCAATAATGCTTGGCGTTCATTCTCGGCAATACGTTCAAATGTCTGTTGTTCGGTAAAGCTCACAATGGTTGTGCCTATAACAGCAAACAACCAAACTAAAACGCCAGAAATAAATATTTGTTTCTTTTTATACATTGGGATTAATGATGATGATCACGATCTGGAGGATCTACGCCGAATAAACGCGGTTGGGTGTAATAGTCGATTATAGGCACGGCTATATTGGCTAATAAAACGGCAAAGGCGACACCATCGGGAAAACCACCCCAAGTGCGTATGACATAGGTCAGCACACCGATAAAAAAACCATAAATCAACCGTCCTTTAATGGTGGTTGACGCAGTGACAGGGTCAGTGGCAATAAAAAAGGCAGCCAGCATGATGCCCCCACCAAATAAATGAAAAGTAGGTGAGGCATTGCTGTCAGGGTCAATAATGAAAAACAATAAAGCAGTGAGCATAATACCCGTTAAAACAGCAACGGGAATATGCCATTTGATAACACCTTTATAAAGTAGGTAAATACCACCGATGAACCACCAATTAGCGATCCATTCCCAACCGACTCCAGCAAAATCGCCAAAGATAGCTGAAGATTGAATTTCACTGGTCATTTGATTTAGACCAATGCCCGTTTTATAAATATCTAAAGGTGTGGCACTGGTGAGCGCATCCCATTGATGAATATCGGCGCCTAAAAATGAGATGGACAGTGAATCTATAAATGATAGTGACTCGCCGCTGACAGATGAGGGTAAAAACCATACGGTCATTTCTTTTGGGAAAGAGATCAGCAGCACAACATAACCGATCATGGCGGGGTTAAATGGGTTAAAGCCAAGTCCTCCATACAAATGTTTACCTGCAATCATGGCAAAACCAATGCCAATGGCAATAAGCCACCAAGGAGAATGCATAGGAATGCACAGGGCAAATAACCAAGCGGTCACTACGGCACTGTAATCATTTAAGTACGGTTTAATCGGCCTTTTACGCAGGTATAAAATAAAGGCTTCAAAACTTAATGCAAAAATGATGGCAAGAGAGATATTAATTAACACGCCAATGCCAAAATACCAGGCGTAAGCGGCTGTGCCTGGGATAAGCGCATAAATAACATCACGCATCATCTGGTTTGTGCTATTTGGTGTTGCCATAAATGGCGATGCACTTTGTTTAAATGGCATCATAAAGCGTTGTCCTTTCTACGGTTGTCGGCATCGTCAATTTGCCGCTGTTGATCTGATGTGAG
>CAZORZ010000168.1:0-3993 GCA_964582255.1 uncultured Gammaproteobacteria bacterium
GCAAAAGTTATTGCCAATATGCTAACCAGTGTTGGGGTTAGCCGTGTACTTACAGTCGATTTACACGCCGAGCAAATTCAAGGCTTTTTCGACATTCCTGTGGACAACGTGTATGCCTCGCCTATTTTAATGGGTGATATATGGCGTCAAGAATATTCAGACATGATTGTTGTGTCACCAGATGTGGGTGGCGTAGTTCGAGCAAGAGCAGTTGCAAAACAGTTAGGTGATGCTGAGCTAGCAATAATTGATAAACGCCGCCCCAAGCCTAACCACGCTAAGGTGATGAATATCATCGGTGATGTAAAAGATAAAACCTGCATTATTGTTGATGACATGGTTGATACCGCAGGTACCTTATGTGCCGCTGCAAATGCGCTTAAAGAGCGCGGTGCATCAGGTGTATTTGCCTATTGCACACATCCCGTTTTATCAGGTAAAGCAATAGAGAATTTAAATAATTCGGTGATCAATAAATTAATTGTTACCGATACGATACCCTTATCAAAGGAAGCGGCGGCATGTGACCGTATTCGCCAAGTATCGATATCTAAATTGTTGGGCGAAACTATTCGTCGTATTCATTTAGAAGAATCTGTTAGTTCGTTGTATATGGAGTAATCTTTATACACGCTAACGTGCGTTACAGCCTTTAGCTTTAACGCTTAACCCCTTTCTGGTCGCAAGAAAGGTTTCCGCATTTAGCGGTTTTTTTATTTTGGAGTTTTACAATGTCGAATACAATTACATTAGAAACTACTGATCGTTCTGTTACTGGGAAGGGTGCGAGCCGCCGCCTAAGAAAAGAAGGATTAGTACCTGCAATTATTTATGGTGGAACTGCTGAGCCACAGCAAATCAACTTAGATCATAATAAATTTTTTCATGCGCTAGAAAATGAAGCGATCTATACACAGGTATTAGATCTTAAAGTGGGCAAAAAAACACAAAAAGTTATTTTGCGTGATTTACAACGTCATCCCTACAAGCAACTTATTATGCACGCTGATTTTTATCGCGTAGATGCTAAGAAAGTTCTTCATGTCACCGTACCATTTCACTTTATTAATGCTGAAGATTGTGTCGGCGTTAGATTGGGCGGTGGTTTATTGAATCACATCATGTCTGAAGTTGAAGTTATGTGTTTACCAAAAGATATCCCTGAATTCATCGAAGTAAATGTTGAAAATATCGAACTAGGGGATTCAATACACTTGTCTGAGCTTAGCTTACCAAAAGGCGTTCAAATCGTTGCCCTAACTCATGGTACAGATCATGATTCAGGTGTTGCAGCGGTGACTAAGACACGCGAAGAAGTAGAAGTTTCTGCTGATGAAGGTGCTGCAGCAGATGCACCATCAGAAGACGCAGCTGAATAATCGTTTCATTAGTTTAGCAAAAAAGCTTAGAGATAAGCACTAATATGACGATTAAGCTCATAGTCGGCCTCGGTAATCCCGGGGCCGATTACGTTAAAACCCGCCACAATTGCGGGTTTTGGTTTATTGATGCCTATGCCAATGAGCTAAGCACTCCCTTAAAACCAGAAAAACGCTTTAATGCTGAACATGTAAAAGCGATTGCTGCCATGCGTGACATTCACTTACTAAAACCTATGACCTTTATGAATAATAGTGGTCAAGCAGTAGCCGCCTGCGCTCGTTATTATAAAATTGAACCAGAACACATCTTAGTGGTTCATGACGAGCTCGATTTAGAACCCGGCACCGTTAAGCTCAAAAAAACAGGTGGTCACGGCGGTCATAACGGTTTGAGAGATATAATTGCCCATTTAGGCACTAAAGATTTTAATCGACTTCGCATCGGCATTGGTCACCCAGGCCACCGTGATAAAGTCGTTAACTATGTATTACATAACATTGCAAAAGACCAATTAACGCTAATTGATCAAGTCATAGCTGATTCAATAGCCATCATCCCCCAACTGATAGCGGGCGAGATGGAACAAGCAATGCAGACATTACATACCAAATAAACACGCAAGACAACAAACAGGAAAACATTATGGGATTTAAATGCGGCATAGTCGGCCTACCAAACGTCGGTAAATCTACCCTTTTTAATGCCCTCACAAAAGCAGGCATAGCAGCAGAAAACTATCCTTTTTGCACCATAGACCCTAATGTCGGTATTGTCCCTGTCCCTGATCCCCGTTTAGACGATATCTCGGCCATTGTTGAGCCTAAAAAAATTATTCCAACTACCATGGAATTTGTTGATATTGCGGGCTTAGTCGCTGGCGCATCTAAAGGCGAGGGTTTAGGTAATCAGTTTTTAGGGCATATTCGTGATACTGATGCGATAGCACAAGTAATACGTTGCTTTGAAGACGATGACATCGTACATGTTAACGGCGTGATTGATCCGCTAGACGATATTGACACAATAAATACCGAGCTGTTACTGGCCGATATGGAAGCGATAGACCGCCAAGCGCATCGCGCTGCAAAATTGTCACGCTCTGGTGACAAAGATGCCAAAGCCAGATTAGATCTGCTGGAAAAACTACAAGCTTTTGTAGCTGATGGCTCTATGGTACGTGACTTTGAAATCGATGAAGATGATGAAGTTATTTTAAAAGAAATGCACTTAATTACTGCCAAGCCTATTTTATATATTGCCAATGTCGCAGATGATGGCTTTGAAAATAACCCATTTTTAGATAAGTTAAGAGATTTTGCAGAACATAATAATGCCCAGGTCGTCCCTGTGTGTGCGGCAATAGAAGCTGAAATATCAGAGTTAGATGACGAAGATGCCGCCGAATTCTTAGCCGAACTCGGCTTAAAAGAATCGGGCTTAAGCCGCGTTATTCATGCAGGCTACCAATTGCTTAAACTACAAACTTACTTTACTGCAGGCGTGCAAGAAGTCAGGGCATGGACTGTTTCAATTGGCGATACAGCACCTCAAGGCGCTGGAAAAATACACACAGACTTTGAAAAAGGCTTTATCAGAGCAGAAGTCATCGCCTACGACGACTTTATCGACAATAAGGGCGAGCAAGGTGCAAAAGATGCTGGAAAATGGCGTTTAGAAGGAAAAGAATACGTGATGCAAGAAGGCGATATCGTACATTTCCGATTTAACGTATAAAAATAGCCTCAAAACATCGCTGTTACTTGACAGCAACAGTTAGAAAATAGACAATCTCGCGCCTACAAAAGACCTCGCTTGTTTCTTAAGCAACTTTGTAGCGCAATACTAAATAAGGCTATGTAGCTCAGCTGGTTAGAGCACATCACTCATAATGATGGGGTCCCCTGTTCGAATCAGGGCATAGCCACCATTTACTTTCACTTTAAAATCAATGGTTTAACCAACAATCTAAGCATTAAGATAAACCTTAAAATTTTCTATGTGACCAAAACTGTTTTTTACCTATTTTTATAAGGCCCAATAATCCCATAAAACGACCCATGCCCTATTTTACTGGTCAAGTCAGACCACATCGACATAACAATGGTTTAGCTCTAAATGTTGCTGAGGAAAAACACTGGATTGAATACAAAACTGTGGCCAAAATTACTTGACCACTACAATGTCGTGGTCTTGTATCAGCTGTAATAACGCCACAAAGTCGCGATGACCATTCACTCGTTTTAAATAAGTGTGTTTAAGGCTTAAAAATCATAGCCCTGCGTCATCACGTAGTTATGAGCTACTATTGTCTAAATCAACGCCACCACTAATAATAAAATCCTGAAGTAATTTATCGATTTTCATATTCACCTTAAAGGGTGAAATACTAGCACCTTCCAATTTTTCAAAATAAGCCTTGGCTTTAGCTTTATCAACACAGTTTTTCAAATCATCAAAGCGGCCAAATTCATTAAAATTAGCCTCAGTTACTCCAGCATTCATCATGCGGTTTAACTTACTTTTAAATGTGGTAATATTTTCGTCTTCTGTGCCAGCAAGTACATCAACAAGCTCATTGATTTGTGTCATTTTTGCGGCAGCCAAATATTC
>CAZORZ010000169.1:0-3985 GCA_964582255.1 uncultured Gammaproteobacteria bacterium
GCTCAATTTTACGATTTTCATAGCGTTGAGCTGATATTTTTTTTCCTTGAGGTGGAGTAATTAAACCTGCCCAAACAGTTTCAATAGCAGCAACATTGATAGCGCCGACAAGCACCATGGCTAAAGGGCCATGAGCAGTATCAAAAATGCACACTACACGCTCATTACGGGCAAATAACCCAGGCACACTCTTCACCGTCCATGGAGCAACGCTAAATAGTCGTCCAGGCACATGAATCATTTGCTTTAAAGTGCCGTCACAAGGCATGTGGATACGGTGATAATTATACGGAGCCAAATAAATAGTGGTGAAGTGGCCGTGGTTAAACGTGTCTTGTAAATTCGGCTCATTGCCAAGTAATAAATTAGCACTGTAGCTTTGACCCTTGGCTTGAAAGATTGTGCCATCTGCAATTTTTCCTGCTTGCGACACCGTTCCATCGACGGGGCTGGCGATATGCTCTTCTCCACATAAAGGGCGCGCACCTTCAGCTAAAGGGCGAATAAAAAATTCATTAAAAGAAACATAGGATGTTGGATCAGGGTTGACGGCATCACTCATTTCAACCTTAAAACTTTTAATAAACCAACGAATTACAGGAATCGCTTTAGGGCTTTTAATGCGGGTTAAATAAAATACCACGCGTGAAATAAAATGGTGTGGCAAGGCATAAAAAATGAAAGCTTTTAACTTATCTAAAGGTGATGCTGTTGATTGACTCATAATGAATCTTTAATCGGTGCAAAAGACTGAACAGTTGAACCATTGTCATAATGAATGGTGAACTGGATTTGTTGAAGCATGTTTAAAGGCTCGGTTGGCATCATTAACATTAAGTGTTTACCTTTCGGTTTTAACTCTACGGATGAGAATGCTTCTAAGCTGATCTTATCGAGTTTATGCATAGAATAAACACCATCAATAAGGCGAGTTTCATGAACTTCGACACGCTTAAAATGTGTTGAACTAATGTGTGAAATAGTTTCTATCTTATTGCCCGTGTTGTTTATTTTTAAATAAGCAGCTCGCACAGAAACAACAGGAGGCGCATTTTTTACCCAAGCGTTTTCTACAACAAGCTCAGCCTGCACTAACGTAGGCACAAGGCAGAGTAAGAAAAATATTTTCTTCATTAATGTGCTTCTATAATGTGAGTTAAATCGGCAGCCAAGGCAACAGGGTTATGTGGCGGCGAAAAAACGGCATTATATTCAGCTTGAGGATTGATTAAGGTCATCGCCGCACCATGAGATACATCGTATACCTTGTCATCAGCACTTTTATTAATAGAATGAATGATGCCCAGTTTTTTAGTTAAAGGAGTTAGCTTAGATAATTCAGTTGAAGCCCCAATAAAATCTTTATGAAAGAAAGTAACGTATTTTTTTAAGCGCTCAGAGGTATCACGTGCAGGGTCAACGCTCACAAAAATGATTTGAAGCTCTTTAGCAATATCGTCGTCAAGGTGCTCTACCATTGTTTTAAGCATGTTTAAACTGTCGGGGCAGACATCGGGGCAGTGAGTGAAGCCAAAAAATAAGAGTGACCATTTTCCTTCAAGTTGTTGTTTGCTGAATTCGTTACCATTATGGTCAATTAATTCAACTTTTGGTAAAGCGATTGCTTGCTTAATCCATGTACCACTTTGAATATTAATATTTGGGGGGGTAAGACCATCTGAAATAAAAAACCCAATGAGTAAAAAGACAATAGCCAGAGCAGGCAGTAAAATTTTGTTCATGCTTTAAATTTTTTAACGTAGGAATAAAGGCGCATTATAACGAAAAAATGGTTAGAATCTTGATAACTACTCAGATTTACGCCAAATTTAATTCATCACTGCGTTGAAAATGCTCAAATACAGGTGTATGTTCTGCTTTTTCGTCTTGCGCTGAACTAAATTTGACGTAAATCCGAGTAGTTGCACACCTTACATCTTCGAATGAGTTTTGATTGTTTTGACTGAATTTACTGATATTGCCGATTTACACACAATTAAAGACTTTATTCGCTGGGGTACGAGCGAAATGAATCGCCATGAACTGTACTTTGGGCATGGTTTTTCATCGGCTTTAGATGAAGCGGCCTATAGTTGCTTGTTTGCTCTAAAGCTCCCCAATGATTGGCCGCAGGCTTATTTTGATACACGACTAATTGAATGTGAGCGTAAAGCGATCTATGAGCTTATTACGCTTCGAGTTAAATCACGTTTGCCGTTATCTTATCTCACTAATGAGTCTTGGTTTTGCGGTTTAAAATTCTATGTTGATGAGCGGGTGTTGGTGCCTCGTTCACCCATTGCAGAACTCATTCAAAACCAATTTGAACCATGGATAGATCCGGCATCAGTGAATAATATTCTCGATCTATGCACAGGCAGTGCCTGCATCGCTATTGCGTGTCAATATGCGTTTCCACATGCTCAAGTGTGTGCCTCAGATTTATCAAAAGATGCGTTAGAAGTCGCAGCAATTAATGTAAAGCGACATGATTTAGAGAATGATTTAACCTTAATTGAGTCAGATTGTTTTCAATCAATAGCCGCGCAACAGTTTGATTTAATTGTCAGTAACCCACCCTATGTTGATGAGCATGATTTAGCCCAAATGCCAGCAGAATATGGTCAAGAGCCTGCAATGGGTTTAGGCTCTGGAAAAGATGGCTTAGATATGACACTGCAAATATTAGCGCAAGCGACTGACTATTTATCCGAACAAGGCGTATTGATTGTGGAAGTTGGAAATTCAGCGTTGGCTTTAGAAAAATTATTGCCAAAGATGCCTTTCTCATGGATAGAATTTGAACATGGTGGTGATGGTGTGTTTTACATTTCAGCCGCAGATTTAAAAAAACATCAAACTGACATTAGCAATGTCCTTAAAAATAAATAGGTAAAAAATATGGCATGGTGGGGAAAAGCATTAGGCGGTACCTTTGGTTTTATGATGGGTGGTCCTTTAGGCGCAATGATAGGCATGGCTTTTGGTCATAACTTTGATAAAGGCTTAAAGTCTGTCATGAGTGGCGAAGGTTTTAATGTGGGTGATCAACAGCGGGTTCAAGCCGCTTTTTTTACCGCTACTTTTTCAGTGATGGGTCATATCGCAAAAGCAGACGGTAAGGTAACAGCCGATGAAATTCGCTTAGCTGAAGCGGTGATGGATCAAATGGGCTTGACTGGAGAGATTAAAGAGTCCGCTAAAAAGTTATTTTCAGAAGGAAAGTCAGACGACTTTCCACTAGATGAGGTATTACGCCAATTTAAGAAAGAAAGTAATCGTCGTACCAATATAATTAGAGCCTTTTTAGAAATTCAAATACAAGCTGCCTATGCCGATGGTGCTATGGATGCCGCTGAAAAAATCATGCTATTACATATTTGCGATGTGCTAAATTTTCCACAGGCTAGTTTTATACAGCTTGAAGAAATGATAAAAGCTGGTTTTTCGGGTGGCGCTGGCAGAGGCAGAGGCAATAACAATTCGCTCACCAGTGCGTCAGCCTATGCCATTATCGGCGTTGATGAAAACGCCTCTGACCGTGACCTTAAAAAGGCCTATCGTCGTTTAATGTCTCAACATCACCCTGATAAGTTAGTGTCTAAAGGATTGCCCGAAGAAATGATAAAAGACGCGACTGAAAAAACACAAAAAATTAAAGAAGCCTATGATTTTTTAAAGGCAGCGAGAAAATAACATGAGCCAAATATTATATGAACGTAACCCCGCACCAGGCAAACTAGATGTGCTCGATGTCGATGAATGGCCGATGTGGGAAAAAGAAGTATCCGAATTCCCTTGGACCTATGAGCGAGAAGAAGATTGCTACATATTAGAAGGTCGAGCCATCATCACACCTGATGATGGCGGTGAAGCTGTCGAAATAATTCGTGGTGATTTAGTTAATTTCCCAAAAGGTATGTCGTGTACATGGAAAATTACCGAAGCGCTTAGTAAACATTACCGCCTTAAATAGCGAAGGCGT
>CAZORZ010000170.1:0-3979 GCA_964582255.1 uncultured Gammaproteobacteria bacterium
AAACGCTCAAAAAACAGAGGCTTTTTAAATATTTCGGTATTGAAAAAAGGCGCTGGCTATGAAGGAGTAGAAGCAGAGATTAAAGTAATTGCGACTAACTTAACTGGCCAGTTACGCACCTTGGATATGCGTAAAGTGCAAGAGCAAAATGCGATTTATTACATCAGTGAGTTTTCTGTGGCTAACCGCGAGACATTAGATTTTATTATCAATGTGACAACAGCGGACAATCAGTCAGCGAATATAAAATTACGCCAACAGTTTTACGCTCATTAAGTCATAAAAATATTTCAGCAGAGGACTCTATGTCTTCTGCATTATCCACAGGAGTTAGCGATAACTTCCTGTCATATTAATTCAGCTTTATGGCGTGCTTGAATAAAGTGGGCATGAGATACATACAGTAAATCGGACACTTGACGTATCAACTGCTCTTCATAGCAGTCTTTAACACCATCGGCATAAACCACTTGCCACATTAATTCAACAATAGTTACCTTATCTTGTTGCGATAAAGTTTCGTTAAGTTCACGGGTTAGGTGCTGTAAAGATACTAATTTGTCAGATTGCTCTGAGGCTTGCTTAATTAATAGCTCAACTTCATGGTGTTGAATATCGAAATGATTTTTTAATAGATCATTAATACGCGCCAATTCGACACCATCTTGCGAAAAATCAGCTTTGCTAATCTCAATTAACAAGGTTGCTGTAATGAGTTGTAACTGATGTTCAGTGCTTGCTGGCGCTTTTTCATCAGTCGTCGCCTGAAACAGGTTTTTGAAAAAATTATTCAAGTGAGCCTCTATAAATATAGGTGTTGTTTATGATTTTTTAGAATTGTGCGTTCATTTTTAGAGATAAAATTACGACTTTCGTTCATCAAAAGGTTCATCAGATAACATAATGTTCACGTAGGGTGCATAGGTTAAAACCGCGCCGCAAATAATACCTAGATCATTAAACTCTTTAAATAACTGCTCTAATATTGATTGGTTAAGCGTGTCATTTTTTAATTTTTCTAAGGTGGATAGTAATGGGTCAATTTCAGGGTCTTTAACGTATTCAGTTAATAAACGAATGGCTGTTTGAATTTTTTCAGCATCAATATTTTTATTATTTATCATAGGTTTTGATAATTAAGCTAGTGAGCTTGGCTTGCGGCATCAATCATCTCTGACACTTCTAAGGTGCCACCTATTTCAAGAAAAGGACATGATTGGGCAATTTTTAAGGCATCTTCCATATTTGCTGCGGCAAAAATACTGAGGCCTGATATAGCCGTTGAAGTACCTTCTTCAGTCGTACCGTCGGCCTTTACTGTGTGCGTATCTTTAAAAGGAATGGCAGGGCTAACAACTGCATCGCCTAAAGCAATTAACCATTGTTGGAATTTTTCAAAGTGTTTATTAGCTTGTTCTGCTGTGGGTGGAGACTCACCGCCAACAAAAACGAATATATAATTATTTAGCATTGTTAAAGCTCTCGTTAAGATAAAAAACGAAATAATACAGGGTTTCACCTTTGAACGGTATGGTCTGATTTAGATTGATTTTATGGCTCTTGCGTTAAAGCCGCTTTATACTGGCGCAATTTTTATATTAACGAGCATTAAATCACATGATTAAAACTAAAATAGTCCTTCTATCGCTTTTTCTTTTAGCGCCATTATCCGTTCAAGCAGGTTGGTTTGATTGGCTAACGGGTAAAAAAGATGAAGTTGTCGAGGCTGTTAAGTCGGGTGATAGCGCTAAAATACTAGAGGTGGCACTTAGCAATGAACAAATTGCTAATGGCTTAAAAGAAGCGTTATCTAAAGGTGCTGATTTTGCTGTGGCTGAGCTAGGTAAAGAAGGCGGCTTTATAAATAATGCCGCGTTGAAGATTCCCATGCCTGAAAAACTACAGAAAATAGAAGCTGTTTTACGTAAAACAGGACAGGATAAATACGCCGATCAATTCGTGAATGCGCTAAATTCTGCGGCAGAGCAGGCAGTGCCATTATCTTTAAATGTCATCAAACAAGGCATTGAATCTATGACCATCGAGGATGCCAAAAATATTTTAAAGGGCAATAATAATGCCGCAACAGAATATTTAAGGCGAGTAGGTAGCGATCAATTACAGGCTGAAATAAGCCCAATCGTTAAGCAGGCTACAGCAAAAGTGGGCATCACTAAAATGTATAAAAAAATGCATGATAAATTAGGTTTTGCAGGAAAATATTTAAATCTAGACGGTTATGATATCGATCAATACGTCACCGCAAAAACAATGGATGGCTTGTTTATAAAAATAGCCGAAGAAGAAAAGAAAATACGAGAAAACCCGAAAGCTAGAACCACAGCAGTGCTAAAACAAGTGTTCGGTGGTTAATCGCCTGTTTATATGTCATATTTAAAGTTAATTAAACAGCTGTGTAGCTTATAAAATAACGATGACACTCACTGAATTAAAATACATCGTAGCCGTTGCAAAACATAAACATTTTGGCAGGGCGGCTCAAGCTAGTTTTGTGAGTCAACCCACATTAAGCATCGCGATTAAAAAATTAGAAGAAGAGTTGGGCGTTTCACTTTTTGAGCGCAGCTCTAAAAATGAGATTCAAATCACTGCATTAGGCGCAAAAATTATTCAGCAAGCACAGCATGTGCTGAGGGAAAGTAAGGTTATCAGTGAAATTGCAGAGCAAGGCAAAGATCCTTTAAGCGGACAGCTAAAAATCGGCGCTATCTACACCATTGGGCCATATCTGTTTCCTAAGCTAATTCCGACATTATGTAAAAATACGCCTAACTTAAAGCTGATTATTGAAGAAAGCTTTACCGCAAGTTTGTCGCGGTCATTACGCAGAGGTGATTTGGATGCCATTATTATCTCTTATCCTTTCGATGAGGCGGGTATCGAAACACGGGCGCTTTACGAAGAGCCTTTTGTGGTCGCAGTGCCTGCACAGCATGAATGGTCACAACGAGATGCGATTCCAAGTAATGATTTAGCCTCCGAAGATTTAATGTTACTGGGCGCAGGGCATTGTTTTAGAGATCAAGTGATAGCCGCCTGTCCTAATTGCATGTCTGGTAATAGTGAATTAACCCGCACCTTAGAGGGGGGCTCTTTAGAGACCATCCGTTATATGGTGGCCGCTGGAACGGGCATTACTGTTTTACCTTGCAGCAGTGTTTCACAAAACAATTCAGAACAAACCCATATTTGCGTCAAACCCTTTGAAAAGCCAGTGCCATCACGCACAGTAGCGATTGCCTGGCGAAAGAATTTTGCCCGTATTAAAGCCATTGAAGTGGTTGTTGAAACGATAGCTGAATGTATTATAAATTGCACCCAAGTGACTAAAATTTAAAATGAATAAAAAAAAGAAAATGCCAACTAATGAAGACATTGCGCGCGCTAAGATATTAGGTGAAACGGCTCAAATAGAATGGAAGCAATTGCAAACATTCTTTGCCGCAGGGCATGTTTTATTTGTCGATAAAGAACTGGATTTAGTCGAAGTCGCTTTTTGCTTTTCAGAAGACGATGCGAAAACTTTAAAGCCTTGGGTTGAAGCAGAAAAGGTGCAGGCGGTGAGTGACAAACAAGCTTTAAACTGGATTGAGTCTGATGCTATGGTATGGTCATGTGTGGTGCGACCTTGGGTGCTGGTGCAAGATAGAGATGCACGTCTATAATATTTTGAAAAATAACGAAACAAGAGTATAGTCTCACACGCAAACGATAGTGAATGCAGGAGAGAGTTGTTTAAGCCTTTTTATAGTGCTTAAATCAACCGCCGAAGGCGCAACCGCCCGGAAACGCTCAGGCAAAAAGGACTGTGTTTACTGTTTGTCTCTGGAGAGCGGTATGGTTTTTATAATTGCATATCCACCGAAGGTGAAAGCGCTATTTTAACTCTATAAATAAAGCGTTCTATCTCTCAGGTAACCGGACAGAGGGGACAATTGAAATTTTAAATTAATTGTTA
>CAZORZ010000171.1:0-3954 GCA_964582255.1 uncultured Gammaproteobacteria bacterium
CTGAATCATTTAACGTATTGCTTAAAGAAATTCGTTCTTTAGGCCTTAATATTGAACTTGAGCAGGAGTAATCAGATATGAAAGACTTACTTAAACTCTTTAATCCACATAACAAGAAAGAAGACTTTGACATCATTAAGGTAGGCTTAGCTTCTCCAGATATTGTTCGTTCATGGTCTTATGGTGAAGTAAAAAAGCCAGAAACTATTAACTATCGCACGTTTAAGCCAGAACGTGATGGTCTGTTTTGCGCTAAAGTATTCGGCCCAGTAAAAGACTTTGAATGCTTATGTGGTAAATATAAGCGCATGAAACACCGTGGTGTTGTATGTGAAAAGTGTGGCGTTGAAGTCACTCAAACAAAAGTTCGTCGTGACCGCATGGGGCACATCGAGTTAGCTTGCCCTATTGCACATATTTGGTTCTTAAAGTCATTGCCTTCACGTATTGGTTTGTTATTAGATATGACATTACGTGATATTGAGCGAGTATTGTATTTCGAAGGTTTCGTTGTTATCGACCCTGGTATGACTACGCTTGAAAAAGGTCAGTTATTAACTGATGAAACTTATTTAGAAGCCATCGAAGAATATGGTGATGAATTTAATGCAAAGATGGGTGCAGAAGCCATCTATGAAATGTTGCAAGACATCGACCTGCATTTAGATGCTCAAGAACTTCGTGAAGAAATTGCTATTTGTAAGTCAGAAACTAAATTTAAGCGTTTATCTAAGCGTTTAAAATTATCAGAGGCTTTCCTTGAGTCAGGTAATAAACCTGAGTGGATGGTAATGACAGTTTTGCCCGTCTTACCACCAGATTTACGTCCTTTAGTACCTCTTGATGGTGGTCGTTTTGCAACGTCTGATCTTAATGATTTATATCGTCGAGTGATCAACCGTAACAACCGTTTACGTCGTTTATTAGAGCTTAATGCGCCTGATATTATCGTACGTAACGAAAAACGTATGTTGCAAGAGTCGGTTGATGCCTTATTAGATAATGGGCGTCGTGGCCGTGCTATTACAGGTACAAACAAACGTCCGCTTAAATCTTTATCAGATATGATTAAAGGTAAGCAAGGTCGTTTCCGTCAGAACTTATTAGGTAAGCGAGTCGATTATTCAGGTCGTTCAGTCATCGTGGTTGGCCCAACCTTGCGATTACATCAATGTGGTTTACCTAAAAAAATGGCGCTTGAATTATTTAAGCCATTTATTTTTGGTAAATTACAACTACGTGGTTTAGCAACAACGATTAAAGCAGCTAAAAAATTAGTCGAAAAAGAAGTGCCAGAAGTATGGGATATTTTAGAAGAAGTCATTCGTGAGCATCCCATCATGCTTAATCGTGCGCCAACACTTCATAGATTAGGTATTCAAGCATTTGAGCCACTTCTTATTGAAGGTAAAGCGATTCAGTTACATCCATTAGTTTGTACGGCATTTAACGCTGACTTTGATGGTGACCAGATGGCGGTTCACGTGCCACTGTCAATCGAAGCTCAGTTAGAATGTCGCACCTTGATGATGTCGACAAACAACATATTGTCACCAGCAAATGGTAAGCCAATTATCGTACCAACGCAGGATATTATTCTTGGTTTGTATTATATGACCCGTGAAAATATCAATGATAAAGGCGAAGGCATGGTGTTCGCTAACTCAACTGAAGCATTACGTGCGTTCGATAACAAGCATTGTGCTATTCAAGCAAAGGTGAAATTGCGGGTTATAGAAGCGTCAACTGATGAAGATGGTAACAGTGTAGAAACAAGTGAGATTGTTGATACCACGGTAGGAAGAGCTATTTTAAGAGATTTGTTGCCGAAAGGTTTGGCATTTGAAAATATCAATTTAACACTCGATAAAAAGGCATTATCCAACCTAATTGATATCAGCTATCGCGATATTGGTTTAAAAGAAACCGTTATGTTGGCTGACCAACTCATGTATACCGGATATAAATACGCTACCAAAGCAGGTGTATCAGTAGGTATTAATGACATGGTTATTCCTGTAGAAAAGGAAGAGCTTATTGCTAAGGCTGAAAGTGAAATTAAAGATATCGAGTCGCAATGGTCACAAGGCCTTGTGACTTCTGGTGAGCGTTACAATAAAGTGGTTGATATCTGGTCTCATTGTAATGACAAAGTTGCCAAAGCTATGATGAGTAGATTAGGTAAGGAAATAGTCAAAGATAAAGATGGCAAAGATGTTGAGCAAGACTCATTCAATTCGATCTATATCATGGCTGACTCAGGTGCTCGTGGTAGCCCAGCTCAGATAAGACAGTTAGCGGGTATGCGTGGTTTGATGGCGAAGCCTGATGGCTCAATCATTGAGAATGCAATTACTGCAAACTTCCGTGAAGGATTAGATGTCCTTCAGTACTTTATTTCTACTCACGGTGCGCGTAAAGGCCTGGCTGATACCGCACTAAAAACGGCTAACTCTGGTTACTTAACACGTCGCTTAGTTGATGTTGGGCAGGATTTAGTCGTCACAGTTGATGATTGTGGCACTGACAAAGGCGTTATTCGTAAGCCAATCATCGAAGGTGGTGACATCGTTGTTGATTTAGGCGAGCGTGTCTTAGGTCGAGTGACTCAAGAAGATATTTCAGATAAAGAAGGTAATGTATTGATTGCTCGTGGTAGTTTACTGGGCGAAAAAGAATGTGACATTATTGCAGAGGTTGGCTTAGATGAATTGATTGTTCGTTCATCAGTTAGCTGTGAGTCACGTCAAGGTATCTGTAGCATGTGTTATGGTCGTGAATTAGCTCGTGGACACTTAGTGAATAAGGGTGAGTCCATTGGTGTTATTGCGGCACAGTCAATCGGTGAGCCAGGTACTCAGTTAACCATGCGTACATTCCATATTGGTGGTGCAGCTAGTAGTTCCGTTGCTATCAACTCGATTGAGATTAAAAATACTGGTAAGGCTATTTTCCATAATGTCAAAACAGTAACCAACAGTGAGAAGAAGTTAATTTCTGTTTCTCGTTCTGGTGAAATTGGTATCATCGATAAAGATGGTCGTGAAAAAGAGCGCTATAAATTACCTTACGGAGCAGAAATTTCAGCTAAAAATAACAAGAAGGTTAAGGCTGGTGATGTTATCGCAAATTGGGATCCGCATATGCACCCAATTATTACTGAGGTGGCTGGAAAAATTAAATTTAACGATTTTGTTGAGGCAGTAACAGTTCAGCATAATACTGATACGATGACAGGCTTAAGCAGCATTGAAGTGATGAATGATTCCATTCGCTCTACAGCGGGTAAAGAATTACGTCCAACAGTTCAACTGGTTGATGCTAAAGATGAGTCGCTCTGTTATGCCGGGACAACAATTCCAGCGCAATATATGTTGCCAGGTGGTGCTTATGTCAATGTAGAGGATGGTGCTGAAGTGAAAATTGGTGATGTTATCGCCAGAATTCCACAAGAATCATCTAAAAACCGCGATATTACCGGTGGTTTACCACGCGTAGCCGACTTATTTGAAGCGAGAAAACCGAAAGAGCCTGCCGTATTAGCTGAAATTGCAGGTACTATCTCTTTTGGTAAGGAAACTAAGAGCAAAAAGCGCTTAGTTATCACCGACAAGAAAGATGAGTCAATTGAAACTATGATTCCAAAATTCAGGCACATCAATGTGTTTGAAGGTGAATATGTAGAAAAAGGCGAAATGCTAGTTGATGGTGAATTAGATCCACATGACATTGTGCGGATTAAAGGCATCGAAGAGCTAACTAACTATATGGTTAAGGAAGTTCAAGACGTGTACCGCCTACAAGGTGTTGGTATCAATGATAAGCACATTGAAGTTATTGTGCGTCAGATGTTGCGTAAAGTAACCATTGTTAATGGTGGTGATACTAACATGCTTAAAGGTGATCAAATTGATCGTTCACGTGTATTAGACATGAATGATAAAATGATTGTGC
>CAZORZ010000172.1:0-2141 GCA_964582255.1 uncultured Gammaproteobacteria bacterium
AGCCTTTGGTACTGGCTCGCATCCAACCACCGCTTTATGTTTAGAATGGCTTGATCAAAACCCACCGATAGAACTATCGGTCATAGACTTTGGCTGTGGCTCAGGTGTTTTGGGCATTGCTGCTATTTTACTTAAAGCCAAAACAGTAGCGTTTACTGACATTGATCCACAAGCATTAGATGCCACCTTACTGAATGCTCAAAGAAACCACATTAATGAGCAGCTTATTAACCTAAAATTACCCCATCAACTTGAATCAGAGCCTGTTGACCTACTTGTTGCCAATATTCTGTCAGGGCCTTTAATTGAACTAGAAGAACATCTTGCCAGTTTAGTGAAATCAAACGGAAAAATTTTATTATCTGGGATTTTACCAGAACAGGCAGACGCTATTATTCAGACCTATAGCAAACACTTTAAGTGTGACACAGCGGTTATTAAAGATGGTTGGACTCGAATCTCTGGAACAAAGCGATGAGCCTAGAGACAGAAGAGCTTCTACAAACAACCTGCACCGAATGCGACAGTGTATTTCAGTTAAATAAAGCACAATTATTAGCCGCTGATGGCAGGGTTCGTTGCAGTGAATGCGATGAAATTTTTGATGCCCATGTACATTTAAACAGCTCTCATTTAAACAGCTCCCATTTAGAGAGCACTAATAAAGACACCCTGTTAGAACCCGTTTTAGAGCAAGAAATTGAAACCTTAGAACAACCGCAATTAGATCAAGTTGAAACAACCACTGTCTCTTTAACCGACGCTATGAATGATGGTCAAGTTATTAACCCAACTAAATCATCGCAATCCCTCTTTTGGATTATCATAAGCGCAATACAATGGATCTATTTTGATCGTCATCAATTGATCAAAAAACCAAAATTTCAAAATACAGTATTATCGCTGTGTAAATTTCTAAGCTGTGAAGACTCGAAATTTAAAAATACTGAGCAATTTTCCCTAATCGAACGCAATATTTTCACTCATCCTACACAAGCAAACGCCTTGCTCATTAGTGGATCATTTATCAATGAAGCCCCCTTTGCCCAACAAACACCTAGGCTTAAAGTCAGTTTGTTTAATTTACAAGGCGAAATAATTGCACAGCGTCACTTTGAGCATTTTGAATACAATCAAAACCCTGAACGATTAGAGACTATTGCATCTGGTGAACGCATTCACTTTAAGCTCGAAGTAGAAGACCCAAACACAGTCACCATTACCTATGAATTCGAATTCATTTAACGCTTAGGATTTAATCAGCTCGTGTCCTTTCGCATCGGTCCCTATAAATTTGATGGTTTTACCGCCCTTGCACCTATGGCTGGCGTGACTGACCGCCCTTTTAGACAAATGTGCCGCGCCCTTGGTGCGAGCATGACTGTTTCAGAAATGATCAGTAGCAAAGTCGCATTACGTCACACTCGAAAATCACAATTACGCATGGATCATTTTAATGAACCCGAGCCTATTATTGTACAAATAGCAGGCACCGATCCGCACGTTATGTCAGAAGCCGCTCTTTATCAAATAGAGCATGGCGCTCATATTATTGATATCAATATGGGTTGCCCTGCAAAAAAAGTCTGCAAGGTCGATGCAGGCTCTGCTTTGTTAAAGGACGAAGATAAAGTACAAAAAATACTGACTGCTGTGGTTAATTCTGTGTCAGTCCCCGTCACTTTAAAAACACGCTTAGGCTGGCACCTTGAGCATAAAAACATAGAGCGCATCGCACAAATTGCCGAAGATTCGGGTGTACAGGCCATCTCTATCCATGGCCGTACTAGAGAACAAAAATATAACGGCATGGCAGAATATGACTTAATCAAAAAGATAAAAAAGTACGTTTCAATTCCAATTTTAGCTAATGGTGACATAAATACGCCACAAAAAGCACAACAGGTCATGGACTTCACCAACTGTGATGCTATTATGGTGGGCAGAGCCGCTCAACAAAAACCTTGGGTATTTAAAGCCTTTAACGCTTTTTTAGAACACCAAAAACATTTACAAGAGCCTAGCTTAAAACAGCAACAACATTGGCTGCTCAATCACCTACAAAACCTATATCAGTTTTATGGTGATGAACAAGGTACTAGAATCGCAAGAAAACACATAAATTGGCAACGAATTGATGA
>CAZORZ010000172.1:2241-3927 GCA_964582255.1 uncultured Gammaproteobacteria bacterium
CTATATCGGTATAGTTGTGCTCTTTTTTAAGCTAAGGCAAAATCATGAACACTATTAAACGCGCGCTGATAAGCGTGTCAGATAAATCTGGCATTATCGACTTTGCGCAAGCCTTACATGATAAAAACATTGAATTACTCTCAACTGGCGGCACTGCTAAAATGATCGCTGACGCTGGCATTCCAGTTATCGAAGTGTCTGATTTTACGGGGTTTCCTGAAATGATGGCTGGGCGCGTTAAAACCTTACACCCTAAAATTCATGGCGGTATTTTAGCCCGACGAGGTATCGATGAAGACGTGATGCAAGAGCATGGCATAAAGGCCATTGATCTCGTTATAATAAATCTTTACCCTTTTCAGCAAACCGTTGCTAATCCTGATTGCACGCTTGAAGACGCCATCGAAAATATAGATATTGGCGGCCCAGCCATGGTTCGCGCCGCCGCTAAAAACCACCAAAGTGTTAGCATCGTGGTCGACCCTGCCGACTATGACAGTCTTTTGGAAGAAATGACCGCAGAAAACCCTGCTGTTTCTGATAAAACTCGATTTTCCTTAGCCATTAAGGCCTACGAACATACCGCTCAATATGATGGCGCAATCGCTAATTATTTTGGCACCATGGTACAAAAAGAAGAGGATAAGCTTTTTCCGCGTACCTTCAATTTACAATTTCAACACAAGCAGTCTATGCGTTATGGCGAAAATCCTCACCAAAATGCGGCTTTTTATGTTGAGCCAACTGATGAAGCTTGTATTGCCACATCAACCCAACTGCAAGGTAAGGCCCTCTCTTACAACAACATTGGTGACACTGATGCTGCTCTTGAATGCGTCAAACAATTTGATCAGCCTGCCTGTGTCATCGTTAAACACGCTAACCCTTGTGGCGTCGCTATTAATGATTCCATCTTAGCTGCCTACGACCAAGCTTATAGCACTGACCCTGAATCTTCATTTGGTGGCATCATCGCGTTTAACCGTGAACTTGATGCGCCAACGGCGCAAGCCATTATCGACCGCCAATTTGTCGAAGTGATTATTGCTCCTTCTGTGTCAGATGAAGCGAACAAAATTATTGCTACTAAAAAGAATGTGCGTCTATTAAGTTGTGGTGCCTTTACTCATAACAGTTCACGATTAGATTTTAAACGTGTCAACGGTGGATTATTAGTGCAAGACAGTGATGCTAAACTGTATAACGAATTAGAAGTCGTCTCAGAGAAACAACCTACCGAGCAACAAATGAGTGATTTACTATTTGCTTGGAAAGTCGCCAAATTTGTAAAATCAAACGCCATTGTTTATGCAAATAACAGCATGACCATTGGTGTCGGTGCAGGTCAAATGTCGCGTATTAATAGCGCCCGAATTGCAGGCATTAAAGCCGAACACGCCAATTTAACCGTTGAAGGCTCTGTCATGGCTTCAGATGCGTTTTTTCCCTTTAGAGATGGTATAGATGCCGCCAATGAAGCTGGGATTAAGGCTGTCATTCAACCTGGTGGCTCGATGCGTGACCAAGAAGTCATAGATGCAGTCAATGAACATGGCATGGCGATGGTACTTACAAAAATGCGCCATTTTAGACATTAACCCACAATGGAGTGGCATAAACGCCATTTTAGACATTAATGCGTTAAAGTTTATTACAATCCAGCAGCACTATAATTCTGCTTAGAAA
>CAZORZ010000173.1:0-3923 GCA_964582255.1 uncultured Gammaproteobacteria bacterium
CAGGTAAAGCTGAATTGTTGCATACCTTAAATGGCTCTGGCTTAGCTGTCGGCAGAACTTTGATAGCGGTGATGGAAAACTATCAGCAAAAGGATGGCAGTATAAAAGTACCTAATGTGCTAAAACCTTATATGGGGATGCAATCTGTGATTAGCCCCGCTTAATTCAAGAGGCTTTATATGTTTACCAAATTAATGATTGCACTTTTAGTCATCGGTGGTTTAGCACCGTTTACCTTTATAAAAGGCAAGGATGGTCAGCCCTTAATGAGCTTTTCAGACATTAAAATGCCAAATGCTAAAGTGCCTGATATTTCCTTACCCGATTTGGGTTCTGAAGGGAAAGGGTCTACAGTAGATGGAGCAGTCTATAAATGGAAAGATAAAAATGGCAGCTGGCAATTTAGCAGTGAGCCACCACCCAAAGGGGAAGAGTTTACGGCGACTGTTTATGATCAAAATATGAACGTAATTCAATCCGTTGAGACAAAACGGACAGCAGCTAAAAAACTGATGATGGGTGAGGAGAAACAAGAACAACCCAAAAGCATGTCTGATTTAGGCTCTGCTTATTCACCAAAAAAGATAGAAAAATTGTTTGACGACGCAAATAATCTTGAAAGTTTATTGAATGACCGCATGAAACAACAATCTGAAATAATGAATAATTTATAACTTATACTGACTGAAATTTAAAACTTAAAGATAACAGAGGAAAAGAAAAATGAATTTGAAGAAAATATTACTCGTATTGGCTTGTGCCACTTTACCGCTAACAGCATGGGCTGGTAATTCTGCGTATATCAATCCTGCGATAATTTTAAAGGAAGCTCCACAAGCCGTTGCGGCATCCAAAGCGATGGAAGCTGAATTTAAAGGACGCGAACTAGAATTGCGTGCCTTATTAAAAGAAGTTAACTCAAAAGAAGAGCGTTACAATAAAGACCGCGCAATTATGAGTGAAGTAAAACGCAAAAAGGCAGAAGAAGACATTATCGCCCAAAAACGAGAATTTCGTTTTGCACAGCAATCGCTTAAAGAAGACTTACAAATTCGTCGTAAAGACGAAGTGCGAAAATTACAAAAGACCATCTCTGGTGTGATTCAAGCTTATGGTAAAAAGAAAGGTTATGACTTTATCTTTACCGAAGGTGTGGCTTATGCCGCTGAATCAGTCAATATCACTGATGAAATTTTGAAAGAACTAAAGAAGTAAGCTTTACTTTCTTTTAGATGAAAAGGACGGTTTTTTACCCGTCCTTTTTTTTGCCTGAAAAGGGGTGCGTGTTTGGTTGGTTTTATATTTTCCACCGCTATTGGATCGGGCTTGGTTGTCTGTTTTATCCTTAGGCTGCCAAGTTGGAATAAGGTGCTGTTTGCCATTACCAATCAAATCGGCTCTGCCTAAACTTTTTAAGGCCTCTCTTAATAAAGGCCAGTTGTCTGGGTCGTGATACCGTAAAAAAGCTTTATGTAAGCGGCGCTGCTTTTCACCCTTTACAATTTTCACATTTTCAGAGCGATGGTTAACCTTTTTAAGCGGGTTTTTGCCGGTGTGATACATGGCGCTGGCAATTGCTAAGGGTGTAGGTATAAAGGCTTGTACTTGATCTGTTCTAAACTTATTCTTTTTCAACCAAAGTGCTAAGTTCATCATATCGGTATCAGTTGTACCTGGATGTGCAGAGATGAAATAAGGGATCAGGTATTGCTCTTTGCCAGCAAGCTTCGAGTATTTATCGAATAGCTCTTTAAATTTGTCATAGCTACCAATGCCGGGCTTCATCATTTTTGTGAGCGTATTTTTTTCAGTATGCTCAGGCGCAATTTTCAAATAGCCACCCACATGATGGGTGACTAATTCTTTAATATATTCGGGTGATTCGAGGGCTAAATCATAACGTAGGCCAGAGGCAACATTGATCTTTTTAATGCCTTTTAGGTTTCTAGCTCGTCGATATAAATTAATCAGTTTGGTATGGTCAGTATCCAGGTTTTTACAAATTGATGGATAGATGCATGATAAACGTCGGCATGACTCTTCAATTTTTTTACTCTTACAGGTCATGTGGTACATATTGGCCGTAGGGCCACCCACATCAGAGATATGCCCAGTAAATTCAGGCTGAGTATCGCGAATGCTTTCAATTTCTTTAATCACGGATTCTTCAGAACGACTTTGCATAATACGGCCTTCATGCTCAGTAATAGAGCAAAAAGTACAGCCGCCGAAACAGCCACGCATGATATTGACTGAAAAACGAATCATTTCCCATGCAGGGATTTTTTTATCGCCATAGCTGCTGTGCGCACGGCGCGTATAAGGCATATCGAACACCGCGTCTAACTCATGCGTTTCAAGTGGAATAGGCGGTGGGTTAAGCCAAACATAGCGTTCGCCATCTTGCTGAATCAATGCTCTAGCATTTCCAGGGTTCGTTTCTAAATGAAACACGCGAGAGGCATGAGCATACAGAGGCTTACTTTTGTTTATTTGTTCAAAAGAGGGAATACGAATAGCTGTTTTAGTACGCGGCAATTTAATGCGCTTATCTAGCTTAATCTCATGCACAGTTTTTTCGACTAGATTGATATTATCAGGGTTAATATCATCTTTTTTATCACAGTCTTGTTTTTGCTCATAAGGGCTGGGTATTTGTTCTATAGTGCCAGGTTTATCAATTTCTGCGGAGTTAATGATGTACCAATCATCGGGTAATTTATGGGTATAAAAAGCAGTGCCGCGAATATCTTTAATATCTTTGATGTTTTCGCCATTAGCTAAGCGATGTGACACTTCTACTAAAGCTCGCTCGGCATTACCAAACAGCAACATATCAGCTTTAGTGTCTATTACAATTGAATGACGGATTTTTTCAGACCAATAATCAAAATGAGCGATACGCCTTAAGCTCGCTTCTATGCCACCAATAATGGTGGGCACATTTTTATACAGATGTTTTATTTTATGGGTGTATTTTATAACAGCACGGTCAGGGCGTTTGCCATGCACACCATCGGGTGTGTAGGCGTCATCATGGCGCAGTTTTTTGTCAGCGGTATAATTGTTGACCATCGAATCCATATTGCCAGCGGTGATGCCAAAAAACAGATTAGGTTTTCCAAGGGCTTTAAACGCTTCGTCATCTTGCATATCGGGCTGTGCGATAATGCCAACGCGAAAACCTTGTGATTCGAGCATACGCCCTATAACGGCCATGCCAAAGATAGGATGG
Source organism: uncultured Gammaproteobacteria bacterium (assembly GCA_964582255.1). Taxonomy (GTDB): domain Bacteria; phylum Pseudomonadota; class Gammaproteobacteria; genus CAYZQE01. The sequence goes on from CAZORZ010000173.1 coordinate 3,236, forward strand.
TCAATATAGGCATCGCCAGTCACTATGATAATGTCACATGAATCCCAGCCTAATTGATCCATCTCAGCGCGTGACATGGGTAATTCTGGAGCGATACCAAAGCGTTTAGCCCAGTAGGGTTTCCAAGAGAATAATGAAGGTTGATTATCTTGCATGAATGGGCTGATTAAATGTTAAAATGACTAATATTAGTATTTTAGCATAAATCTATGTATCAGAATAATTGTTCAATTATTACAGGGCTATTTTGAAAAAACCAATACTGTTTTCGTTAATAGAATCACCTTCACACCCAAATTTTACGCAACTTTATGCTGAAAAAGGTTATATGGAGATGCAGTTCTTTTCGGTACGAAAAATAATCTCGGCATTAAAAAAACATAAACCAGATGTTATCGTGGCTCATTTTCATTATTTGTATGTCTCTGATTATGCCAGCAACCATATTTCAACAGTTGATTCTTTGTTGGCATCATTACAAAAATACAGTGACTATCAGCCAAAATTTATCTTTTTTACGCATAAGAAAGATAGGCAGTTTATCGAGCGATTAACGAATCACTATGTTGGTTTTGCACGGTCTGTGCATGATGTTGTATTGCCAGCCCAAGAGAAAAAGATGAGCGAATTGTTGTAGTAGGAGGTTTTAAAGGCACAACAAGTGCTGTGCCTTTAAGATGTCCTATTT
>CAZORZ010000174.1:0-3917 GCA_964582255.1 uncultured Gammaproteobacteria bacterium
GCCTTAATGTATCAAGGCCTTTTTGTCATCGTTTTATTACTTCCCTTTAGTGCGTCTATAGTGACGCAAGTCAGCCACCAGCAATGGTTCTTGCTCATTATTTTAGGTGTTATTTTTACCGCATTGCCACATACATTATTTGCAAATAGTTTGCTGCATTTAAAAGCTAAAACCGTTGGGTTAATAGCCAGCATGCAAGTTGTTTACGGCACTGCTTTTGCGTTACTATTTTTATCCGAAATACCACCTTGGCCGACACTGTTTGGTGGTGCCATTGTTATCGCCGCCGCCAGTGTTGAAACGCTATCCACTATAAAGAAAAACCAATCTGTCGCTAAAAAGTAAGCCCTTTATAGGATAAATGGCATTAGGCTCGTTAATTTTCCTCGAATTCATATTTTATTTTTTTGTAAGATAAAACTCACTAATTTAAATTCTAGACTATAACTGAGCAATACAATTAAGATTAAAGAAACAAAATACAGTCATAATTTTTTACATTTATTAAAAGTAAATCGTTATTTTCATTAATAGTTAGATAGTTAAATGCTCTTCTAAGAAAGCATGATTACTCTAATTAATCGGGAGAGAGCACTATGTCTTTATTAATTAAACATAAGATTTGGATTGGTTTTAGCTTAATACTATTATTACTATTGATAATAACAGGCGTTTCAATCATAAACCTTAAAAACACCAAGATCATTGTTAACGAAGTTGTGGTCGACTCTCAACCCATGCTGATTCAAGCTGGAAAGTTGAGTTCTTATTTAAGTCAAGCACATAGTGCCATGGGTGAATTTTTAATCACTAAAGGTGATAACCCCCGACAAGAGTTTCGAGGCTCATTGAATCAAGCCGAAGAAGCATTAAACTCAATGACTCAATTACCCATTGTTTTAAAAACCCCAAAACTACAACAAAATATTGAATCGTTTAAGCAGAACTTAGATCGTTATCAAGCCTATGAAAAACAAATGCTGGCACTGTCAAAAGACATTCAGAAAAACTACCCTGCAATGGATTATGCGGCACAAAATTTAAATGCACCAGGGTCTCAATTTTTAAGTTTAATTGGTCAAATGATTGATTCAGAACAGGAGGAAGAACTCAGCACTGAGAGGGTCATTTGGCTTAATATTTTACAAGCTAATAGATATGCCTTTTCTAAATTAATGTCAACGGTTCGTATTTATTTATCCAATCCAAGTGAAGCCACATTAACGAATATGAAGATTGAGGCTGAATCAGTCGAATTATTAAGCCAAAAGATGTCCCAAGATAGCTTTGTTGATTTGTATACCTTTGAGCAAGAAGACGGTGTGCCTCAAGCGCAGAAATTAGTGGGTATATATGTGTCCAATCTCAATCAGGTTGAAGCTTTAAATTCGACAGAAAAACGCCGTCTTGATGCCTACTTATATTCTCGTAAAATGTCGCCCATTTTAAACAACCTTAAAAATGAATTGGATGCTTTAGTCGATGAGCTTATTGGTGACAATCACAAAAAAAGTAGCCGTTTAATTGGGCAAGTAGATTCGGCCAGTATTATTCAATTGTCATTGGCTCTTATCGGTTTATTGTTAGGCATTATTATAGCTTTTATTATAGGAAAAATGGTGACTGCACCCTTAATGCAAACAGTATTAGCTTTGCAAGATTTAGCTCAAGGCGAGGGTGATTTAACAAAACGTCTAAATGTAAAAAGTAATGATGAAATTGGGCAATTGTCACAAGCGTTTAACGATTTTTCGCGAAAGGTTCAGGCTTTAGTATCTGATGTGTCAGATAGTGCAATGCAGCTCACTCAATCAGCATCTCAAATGGATGTTGCCGTGAGCAGTGCTCAAATCGAAATATCCAACCAAAATAGCCAAGTTGAGTTAGTTGTGCAAGAAATTGAATCCATGAATTTAAAAATTGATAATGTTGTTGGACATACCAATCAAGCGACAAATTTAGCTGAAGAAGCCAATGACAATGCAAGCAAAGGCCAACAAATCGTTCATCAATCGTCAACATCAAGCCAACAATTAGCGAAAGATGTTGACCGAGCTTCACAAGTCATTGATGAGTTAGAAAATGATGTTGTGACTATTGGTGGGGTATTGGATGTCATTCGAGGTATTGCAGAACAAACAAATTTGTTGGCTTTAAATGCAGCAATTGAAGCCGCTCGAGCTGGAGAACAAGGCCGTGGCTTTGCAGTGGTTGCTGATGAAGTGAGAACCCTAGCCTCTAGAACTGGCGAATCAACGGATGAAATACAAAAAATGATTGAGCGCTTACAAACCGGGTCTAAACAAGCGGTTCAAGCGATGCAACAAAGTAAAACGAAGGCTGATGAAGGTTTAGGTTTAGCAACTAGGGCTGGTGAATCACTAGACAGTATTTCGTCCGCTGTGCAAGGAATGTTAGAAATGAATCTCGAAATAGCCAGTGGTACTGAACAGCAAAAAATGAATGCAGACCATGTGACAGAAAACATTATGTCTATTAAAACAATTTCTGATCAAACGGCTCAAAGCGCTCAGAGCATGTCTTCTGCAAGTAGTAATGTGATGCAACTTGCTCAACAGTTACAATCATTGTTAGGGCAGTTTAAGATATAAAGCGAATTTCACTTAAAATAGCAGTTTTGAACACAGTGGAACTCAATCATGTTAATCAACAATCAAGCCCCCATTGATAGTTTGCTTTTCTTAGCGATGCCCTTCATTTATGAGTTTTTAAGTATGCACTGCCCTCTCGGCTCGTCCCCTTCATAGAGCACGACATCGGAATGCAGAAACTGCGCCGCTTCTGCGGAGTCTTTTACTTTAGGAGCGCTGCGTTGCAGCATTTCTGCCTCAAATTCAACTAGCACGCTCTCTCTCAATCCTATCTCTCTCCATTGAGATAAGGGCCTACATTCTTTTGTAATTTCGCGCGCTAGTGACAGCGCATCCAGCAAAGCTTGGTTTGCCCCCTGACCTTTGAATGGACTCATTGGATGAGCTGCATCGCCAAGCAGAGTTACTTGAGTTCCTTTTGCCAACAACTTTGGTTCGAGTAATGCTCTATCATAAACAGGATAACCTGAAATCTGATCCTCATTAGTTGCTGCTAAAACCTGTGGAATCGGGGCGTGCCACTGACATCGTCGACATGCTTCTGCTTTTAGCGCTTGAGCTCCTTGCTCACTCAAAGCCTTAGATTCTTTCTCTGTCATAGGAAAGCTCAACTGCCACATCACTGAATCTGATGCATAGGGCATCATGTAGATCCGTTCATTACCATTAGCTGTTTGAAATACCGTGGCAGAATCTAACAAAGAGTGTTCAAAGCCTTCGAGATCTGCAAATGAGCAAATCCCTAAAATAACAATGCAGCCTAAGTAACGTAAAGGACTGGCTTCATCACCGATCAATAAACTGCGTACAGCACTACGAATACCATCTGCACCCACCACAAGATCAGCATGGGTATGTTTTATTTTACCGTCTACCAGAAAGCTCAAACCCATACTGTCTCCTTGCCCTTTTTTAAAGCTCACCAACTGATGCCCCCATTGCACCGCATCGTGTCCACCTAGCTGTTCAAGTAAGGCCAAACGCAACGATTGTCTTCCTATATGTACATTTGTACGCTTTGGTGGTGTGGTTGAATCTGGCAAGCCCAATTTTCTAATTCCCCATTCACCGATCACCTTTCCGTCAGTGGTATGAACAACATGCCTGTTAGAAATAACGCCTTCTTGTAACGTAAAAACCCCCAGTCCTTCAATGGCTCTACTCGCCTGTTGAAGCGTCAACCCATAGCCTTGAGAACGCGCGTCAAAGCGACTATCGCGCTCATAAAGGGTAAAGGGAATTTTACGATGCAAGCAAGCCACGGCGAGAGCCACGCCACCGATTCCACCCCCGATGATGGCAAGG
>CAZORZ010000175.1:0-243 GCA_964582255.1 uncultured Gammaproteobacteria bacterium
AACTGACTGGATGACTCGTATTTTACGCACTCGCGCGTTTCACCGTATCCCCCCCGCTAACATTCAAGCCATGTTTATGCGTATGGAATCGGTGAGCTTCAAACCAGGCGATGTGGTTATTAAGCAAGGTGATGCAGGTGATTACTTTTACATGATCCAAAGTGGAAAATGTTTAGTCACGCGTTCAACACCAACCAATCTTAAAGGTGTTAAATTAGCAACGCTTGATGTTGGCGATAGCTT
>CAZORZ010000175.1:274-3915 GCA_964582255.1 uncultured Gammaproteobacteria bacterium
ATGCCTCCATCACTATGTTAAGCAAAGGTAGCTTAATGCGTTTAAATAAAGATGACTTTAACTCTTTATTAAATCAGCCCTTACTAAACTGGATAGACTACCCAACATTACAATCTATGCTTGCTGAAGGCGCAGAATTACTTGATGTTCGCTTACCGATGGAATTTAAACAGCAGCACATTAAAGGCAGTAAAAATATCCCGCTGATATTCTTACGCATGAAAGCCGCTTCTCTAGACAGCTCTAAAAAACACATTATCTACTGCGATACTGGCCGCCGAAGTTCTGCCGCTTCATTTTTACTCAATGAAAAAAATATCGAAAGTTATGTACTTACTGATGGTATCGATACTGCCGATAACAATGATATTGAAGGCAACGCTTAGTAGCTATAACGCTTAAATTTTATCAAATACTGCCATCGTTTCAACGTGCGCCGTTTGAGGAAACATATCCATAACACCCAAATGAGTCAACTTATACCCTCTACTCACTAAGATAGCCGCATCACGAACTAATGTTGTCGGTTGGCAGGATATATACACGATACGTTTCGCTGAAAAATGATTAATAGCTCCAATCACTTCTGCTGCTCCTGTTCTTGGTGGATCCAACAATATTTTATCGTAAAGCTTTTTTGACCACTCAGCATCAATATGCTCCTTCGTTAAATCTGCGGCATAAAATTCAGTGTTATCTAATCCAAGTTTATGTGCATTTTCTGTCGCCCTTTGCGCCATTACATCTGAGCCTTCAACACCCGTCACATGTGCGCTACGTTGTGCCATAGGTAAGCTAAAATTACCCAAACCACAAAATAGATCCAATACAGTTTCATCTTTTTGCAGTTTTAAAAAAGTTAACGCTTGCTGAATCATAGACCGGTTCATGTCAGAATTTACCTGGGTAAAATCAGTCGCTTTAAACTCTATCTCAATTCCTTTATCAGGCTTCAGTAACAGTTTCTGTTGTTGCGGATATAAATCAATAATGCTGTCGGGGCCTTTAGACTGTAACTGTAGATAAAAACCTGTTTCTTTAGCAAATTCAGTGAGCTTCTGTTTATCGCCATCACCTAAATCTTCTAAATGGCGAAAAACGAGGGTGACATTACTATCATCAGCCGCAACTTCAATTTGCGGGATGGTCATCTTTGCTTCAAGCGTTTCAATCATCTCTTTTAACGCTAATATATGATCGCCAACCTTTGGGTGAAGCACTTCACAGCGATCCATGTCAGTTAGAAATGGCGAGCTTTTTTCTCTAAAACCAACCAGAACCTTGTCTTTTTTAATAACAAATTTCACTCCTAAGCGCGCTTTTTGGCGATATTGCCAAGCATCGCCTAATAATGGGGGAATGATTTCAAAATTATTTAAACCCGCATGATGCACCATCTCTAAAACAGCTGATTGTTTTAATTGCAATTGATCTTCGCTATTAAGATGCTGAAGACTACAGCCTCCACATAAGCCAAAATAATCACATTTTGGCTTAACACGCTTTGGGGATGCTTGAATCACTTCAACCACTTTTGCTTCATCAAATTTTTTACTGGTTTTTGTGATTTGAATACGGACTTTTTCACCCTCTAAAGCTCCGAATACAAATACTGTTTTTCCTGCTACATGAGTAATACCCCTGCCCTCATGTGACATCGCCTCTATGACAACATCAAAAGGTTCTGGAAAACGCTGCCGCTTATTTCTTCTGGCCATTATTTCGGCGTCCAATTTTGTAAAAATTCTGTGCAATGCGCTTTATCCATTGCATTTAATTCGTCTCTTAATGCCTCACAGCGTTGTTGATATTGCTGCGCGTCAATATTGCCTTTATTCAATTCAAAACGCAGATAAACCAAATAGGTGTTAAGCACATCGGTTTCACAATAATCACGTATTTTTTTAATCTCACCTGCAGCATAAGCTGGCCAAACTTTACTGCCATCCATGCCCATTTTTCCCGGAAAACCGCACAGTGAAGCGATTTGATCTAAAGGCGCGCTGGCTCTTGGTTGATAACCAGCTAACACATCCATTAAATCGGTATGGCGGTCATGATAACGGCTAATATAATTATTATAGCGAAAGCTGGTGTCATTTTGACCCGCTTCCCAATAATGCGCGGCATTAATATCGTATTGCAAGGTTCGGTAATGGATTACTGGTAAATCGAATCCACCACCATTCCAAGATACTAAGCGTGGCGTATAACGCTCGATTCCATCGTAAAAACGCTGAATAAGATCTTGCTCATTTGATTCCTCAGAACCCAAACTCCAAACCTTCACGCCATTAGGTGTTTGCAACACAACTGATATAGCCACAATTTGATGCATGTGATGGCGTAAAAATTCGGTATTAGCCTCTTGTCTCCGCTTATGAAAAATAGCCTTGGCCACATCATCATCAGACAGATCATGTAGGTCGTATAAATTTCTTGCCGCTTGCACATCGGGCACTGTTTCAATATCAAACACTAAAATATTCATAACGATTTAGTAGTTACTACTCCGTGAGTTGTTAATCATCCACAGGGCGTGGATAAGTTGTCATTGGTGTGAAAAAAAGCTAATTAACTCAATTTTAGGGCGCCTTATTTTTCGGGGAACACGCCCGTTGAAAGGTAACGATCACCTCGATCACAGATAATGGTGACGACGATAACATCATTCAAGGTTTCCATCATTTTAAGCGATGCAGCAACAGCACCACCTGATGAAATACCACAAAATATGCCTTCTTTCTTCGCTAAATCACGGGTCATATTTTCTGCATCTTGCTGATTCACATCAATCACTTGGTCAATATTTTTATAATTGTAAATTTCGGGTAAATATTCTTTAGGCCAGCGGCGAATGCCAGGAATAGTTGCATTGTCAGCTGGCTGCACACCCACGATTACAATTTTTTTATTTTTTTCTTTGAAATAATGAGAGCAACCCATAATCGTGCCTGTCGTACCCATAGCGCTGACAAAATGCGTGATTTCACCTTCAGTTTGCTGCCAGATTTCTGGCGCCGTACTGTTGTAATGCGCCAAGGGGTTATCTTGGTTTGAGAATTGATTGATAACCTTTCCTTTACCTTGCTTCTCCATTTCTAACGCTATATCACGCGCGCCTTCCATACCTTCAGATTGGCTGACTAAAACCAACTTAGCCCCATAAGCGAGCATAGTGGCTCGACGCTCTAAGCTCATGTGTTCAGGCATGATCAATATCAATTGATAACCCTTAATGGCTGCGACCATTGCCAAAGCGATGCCAGTATTACCACTGGTTGCTTCAATAATGGTATCGCCAGCCTTGATCTCACCGCGTTCTTCAGCCTGAACAATCATACTAAAAGCGGCTCTATCTTTTACTGAGCCTGCGGGGTTAGAGCCTTCTAACTTTACCAATAACATATTATTGGGGTTAGTCTGCACTCGACTTAATAGGACTAAAGGGGTATTTCCTATATAATCTTCGACACTTAATGGTTTAAAAGTCATTTGTTTATTCATTTTTAAAGTTTTAATCGTTAGTAAAGTTGATTGCTAAATATTATTTAATTTAATTGAATAAATATAAATCATTGGTACAAAACATATATACAGTCAGGTTGTCAGAAAGCAAATCCACCTTTTCCGGAATCGGA
>CAZORZ010000176.1:0-2396 GCA_964582255.1 uncultured Gammaproteobacteria bacterium
CACCAATACTTTTATGGGTTATGGCGATGAATCAGAGCAAAGCGCAATAGAACTGACCTGTAATTGGGATACTAAAGAATATGATATCGGCAATGGTTATGGTCATTTAGCCATAGAAGTTGACGATGTGTATGCCGCGACTGACCGTATAAAACAAGCGGGGGGTAAAATTCTTCGTGATGCAGGGCCAATGAATGCAGGGAAAACTATCGTGGCTTTTGTTGCAGATCCAGATGGCTATGAGATAGAGCTATTGGGTAAAAAACCACTTTAAGGCATTTAGCGCAATTGAAAACTGCGCTAAATGGTTACTGTTATTTTCCTGCGGTGCATGCCATGTCTTGGCCGCAACATAACGGCGATTTTATTTTTCCATGACCGTTAGGGCATTTAGACACTTGCACCTTAGCACCATCGTCTAGGGTTAAAGAATCGTCAACTAAAGGCGCATTGCACTCACCACAGCTTGCATTGACGCTCATACCACAAAGATCACACTTATATGTTGCCATTATTTTTTTCCGTTTTAGTCGTTTAAAGTTATGTTAATAGTAGTCGTGTTTTACAGCCCGTATTTATGCGGACTAAATGTTTAAAGCTCGTACAAATAATCTTCATTGGGCAGTTGTAAATGAAATCCCTGCTCAGTTAAGTTGTCGAACACTTGTTTAGAGTCTTCCTGAGACAGCTTACGTGAGGCCGTGTGTTCGAATTCAAAACAGTATTCACCGTCACCAAATACATTCATTAATGAGTCGGGGATATGATCGAATTTATCTTTTTCTAAAACATATAAATAAGTATTGTCTTTTTTAAGGCTACGATAGACAAAACAATTTAAGGTGTTTTTATTGTTCATAACGCCCAATCTACAGATCTATAGGCAGCAGCAGAAATAATGACTTTATCACCTTGTTTAATATCCCATTGTTCTGCCCAGCCTAAGGTTAAGACGTTATTAATCGGTAACACAGGCTGTATAAATTGTTTTTTAAGTACCATATCAGCATCAAATAAAGTGACGTGAAGGTTATATAAAGGAGCAGAATGAATATTTTTAACGCGTACGTTTTTATCGCTTTTACCGGTTAGGCTACGAATCAATTCACTGCCTAAGCTAGAGCTAATATTAATTTCGACAGGGACGGGTGAAAACCCCCAGCCAGTCGGGATACGGTCGGGTGCAAAGATAAAAATTGACACAACGATGGCTAACATAAAGCCAATAAATGAAGATAGTATTCGGAGCATAATAAATTGAAGAGTCATTAATATTGAAGTAACAGTTAAGCCTTAGCTCAAGGGGCTAGAAAAAATGAGTGAACATCTAAAATAGATTCATCAAAGGAGCCTAATTTTTTTAATGCAGAATCATTGTGAATGTAGAGGCGTTTATTTTTAATTTCCATCAAGTTTTGCTCGCGCAACAATTTCAAGGTGCGATTAACATGGATTTGAGTTAATCCAACGGCATCGCCAATATCTTCTTGAGTGAGTGGAAACTCAATGTCGTTATTGGTGGCATCGGGATAGATTAATTTAATGCGATAAAATATTTCTAAACATAGGTAAGCGATGCGCTCTTCTGCTGTCTTTTGCCCGACACCGATTAAAAGATTTTGGCACAAAGATGAATCTCGAGCGTGCATGTCGGCCATGCGCATTGCCAGACCTGGGTTATTTTCAAGCATTTCACGCATAGAGTCTCGTGGGAAGGCGCATAAAACAGTATCTAATAGTGCCGCGGAAGAATGCCTCATTGGGCCGTTAAAATCGGCCTGAAAACCGAGTAGATCACCAGGCAGTGACACGCGTAAAACTTGTCGTTTGCCGTTAGGTAAGGTTTGATATTGTAATACCCAGCCATGATATAGGGTGAACATGAAATGGGGGGTTTCACCTTCTTTGTAGAGTTGTTTTTTTGCCTTAACTTTAAATTGGTCTGATCTAAATTTTTGTGTCCATGCGAGATCTTCTTCACTCACACCTTTAAATAAGGTCAATCGACGAATAGAGCAATCAGTGCATTGCGTGTGTTTGTATTCAATAGGTAATAAATTTTTATCCAAGATGTTTCTCTATCGTTAATCTTTAAGCTCAAGCCAAACAGGTGCATGATCTGATGGTTTTTGCATCCCACGTAAATCCTCATCAATGCCAGCATCAATAATGGATGGTTGCAGTAATTCAGAGACTAAAACATGGTCAATGCGTAAACCTCTACGTGGTTCGCGTTCATAGCCTTTACTGCGATAATCAAACCAACTGTATTGATTATCCACATCTGGGTAACATTGTCTAAAACTGTCTGTATAACCTAAGTTAATAAGCCCCTCAAACCACGTACGTTCTTCAGGTAAAAAGCTGGTTTTTCCTGTTTTAAGCCAGCGCTTTAT
>CAZORZ010000176.1:2496-3842 GCA_964582255.1 uncultured Gammaproteobacteria bacterium
AGCAGAGCCACACCATAATGGGTTTTTTGCCCGATAAAGATCACTTCATAGCCCATCTCGTTTAGAGCTTGTTCTGGGAAATCATGGTCTTGCACTTTAGTTTCTTGCAAGCCGATAAATTCAGGTTGGTGGCGATCAATAATACATTGGAGCTGATGCAACCGTAAGCGCACACTATTAACATTAAAGGAGACTATTTTCATGAGCGCTCAATGAGTTTAGATAAGGTGATAGAAGAAAAATTATGCTTTATAGTTTGCTCATACTCATCCATCAGCTGCGTTACCGCTGAATGGGTAGGATAAGAGTGATATGAGCTTTCAGTCCCTAGTGAGCGAGCGCAGTGAAAAATATCAGCAACACTGATTAATTCTAGGCTTTTAGCGGGAAAATACTGACTGGCAGTATCATTGCTGCTGATTAAATATTTGGCTTTTTCTAAGGATTGAATTAAGGGTAATAGGGTTTCCTCAGGCATGTTGAGCTGTTTCGTCAAAAAGCTCATGGTGATTATATGCTGTGTTTTTTCGGCATGACTTTGAGCAATCAATAGCATGATTTGCAACATACTTTGCTCTTTTAGGTGGCCACCTAGTTGTAAGTGTTGTTTATCCCATTTCAAGTGTCTTGGGTTTTGGTGATAATAGGCAATATTTGCCCCTGTTAATAAAACCAACCAGCCTAAATACAACCAGATCATAAACAATATTAAAATCGCAAAGCCAGAATAAATAGCGGTATAGCTGGTCGAACCGCTGGCGAACGAAGCGAAGGCTCGACCCAGTAGCTCCCAAGTAATGCCAGAGAAAAAGGCACCATAAAAGGCAGACTTAAAGGTAACGCGCACATTAGGAACAAGCATGTAAACGAAGGTAAAAGCAGCGATAATGATGGCAAAAGGCAGTAAATGACCGATGTATTGCAATACTTGACCAAAAGCTTGATACTGATTTAATGCGTCAACAACGCGGTTACTGGCAAATGAGGCAGTAATGCCGATGGCGGCAAACATCATTACCGGCCCCACCATGACAATGCTTAAATAATTGCTAAAACGCTGAGTAGCTGTGCGCGAAGAGCCAATGTGCCAGGTGTAATTAAAGGCCGATTCAATTTTTGAAATGAGTGAAATAACGGTATAAATCAACATGATTAGTCCCACGCTTCCGAGCACACCTATTTCCATGTTTTCGACAAAAGAGATGATTTGGGTGGTTATTTCAGAGCCTTTGTCACCAAGGGGTATCAACATATTGGCAAGCATAGGCTCTATTTGGTTATGCACGCCAAAGCCCTTTAATACTGAAAAGCTGACGGCAATTAACGGCACCAATGAGAGTAGCGTG
>CAZORZ010000177.1:0-3840 GCA_964582255.1 uncultured Gammaproteobacteria bacterium
CCGCTTTTTCTAAAATGCCAGCTAACATAGGGCTATCAGCATGAAACTGTAGCCCAAGTTCTTCATTAACAAAGTCGTTGTTAATGCTTGTGTTTAGCAAGGTAAAGGCAGAGGAATCTTGTCCGGGTATCATGTCGCCAGGAATGCCCATCTTGCTATACCCTGCGGTATTGATAACGCCATCATTTTGACCGCCAGAACCACCGACCAAGACATTAGAGCCTGCAAAGTTAGCGCCGCCAGCAAGGTCAAAGCAGATGAAGGGTATTTTACCAGCAGCGCCAGCACCAATTTGGCAGTTAATTTCTGTGGCTAAAGACGTGATATCGGTTGAAAGAGCGGCTAAAGCTTGATTGGGATTGGCAAAAAGGCTTAATGCGCCGCCGCCTAATAAGGCTGCACTACCGCCTAAAAAGCCTTGGCAAATAAAGTCGCGACGAGTGACAGGTCGTGAGTGATCATTATGTCGTAGGGGTGCATCTACTGAGAGAATGGTGTTTTTGGCTTTTATTTTCATAATTTTGGTCTCCTTTACTGCACTAAAGTAACAGCACTACCTACGATAGCGGCACATAATGATTTAACAATTTGAACGGTTCTAGCTGATGTGTTGATATTTGATGCCGTCATTGTTGTAATCAGGCTGCTATAGCTATAAGCGCCACCTGCACTGGTTAAGGTTTGTGATGCTGACGAGCTCAGTGAATCATAAATGTCTGTTGTGCCTGGTTGAGAGGACAAGCCATTTAATAAAATCCTATGGGTTAAAGGGTCAATGGCTAAGGCTTTTTTAGCCTCGCTATTAAAAGCGGTTTGTGCCGATTCAGTAAAATCAACGTCGCTAAATAACATTCTATTGGCATCACCAATATTTAAAGCCGCATCTAAATCAACGCGTACGCTACAAGCAGCTAAGGCCAGTTGTGCTATCGCCATTTGGTGCGATGACAAAAAGGTGTCAATGGCAGATATGCTGGGTAATTGCTGTCGATATTGCAAATACAAAGAATTTAAAGCAGCAATGTCACTGGCTGCATTGGTTGAATCAATGGCAGTCATTTGTAAAATAGAGGCATAAATTTCTTCGAAGGTTTTAATCCCGACATCAGATGATTCAATATCAGCACCTGGTGGGGAAATGGGCGCAATGGCATCTTCTGTCCAGTTATAGCTATCGCCAGATAGTTGTTCAAATGTAATGAAAAACTCATCATCGCTCAGGCCTTTTTCGAGTGCAATAATAGTGCCGTTAGTGGACAATATTTGCCCACTCCCTACGGTGTAATCAGTGCTGTTTATGTTGCTTTCTAAGTTGGCAAAAGCTTGCCCAGAAGTGGCTTCTCGTCCATTAATGCCAATACGCATGTTTTTAATGATAAAAGGGCTAACCACCCAGTTTTGATCTAAGGTAATAAAAATAGGTGTTTCAAATAAGTAACTATAAGAGTCGTGTTGAGAGACTTGAAACATGATAAACGCATCATTAATGCCCGTTTCTTCGCTCACTGAAAATAATAGAAAGTACTTTTGACCCACGCCCGCATCAAAGTTTTGTAGGACTTGTTCTTGGTTTAAGACTTTATCATGCATAGCCACCATTCTAATTTGCCCAACCCAAACTTGGCTATTGGCTGACGATGAGCCCATCACAAAGGCAAATGAGTCATCCCAACTACTGATGCTTGTTGAACTGGTAATAGGGTCATCGACATCAACTAAACTGCCATTAATATACACTTGACGGCCATTGACAGGGTCATAAGTAGCGACGATATGTTGCAATGTTGATTGTAACAGTTCACCTGCATCTTCAGTCGAAAAAAATGGCTCGCCATTGGTGTCAGATTCATTGCTTCTGTTGTGTAAAATATAGCTATAGGCATTTTGCGTTAACGCAAAGTTCTTAGCAGTTGCTCCTGCATCATAGCTTAAAATATTCACGTCTTCTTGGCTCACGTTTCCGGGGATAACCCATGTTTCTAAACTGTACTCGCCTGACGTTTTTAATAAGTCGCTAAATTTCTTACTGGTCGCTGTGTTGGCTTGAGCCTTACCGCCCGTAAAATCTAATCCGTAGGAGCCTAACAAGCCACATTACCCGATAGGTTTAGGTTCATGGCTGGCTCTACGCCGCTGGTGTCAAAAGCGGTTGTGCTGCCAGCGCCTGCTTTAAACTCCCAAAGTGCAATTAAATCAGCTTCATATCTGCTTCCACCACTGGCTATAATGCCATCGGTGATTTTAAGGGCTTTGCTAATAACAAAGTTAGGATCGACAATGACCGGTGTAATAGCACTTGCCATAGATTCTATTTCTGTTTGGATTTCAGCAGCGTTAGCGATGCAATTTGTCCAGCAGTTGTGGTTACTCTGAATTTTTAGTACAAAACGGGATTGCTCAGGGAGATCAATATTAATTTTTGATTTTGCCGCAATATATGAACTGTTAACATCATTAGTGTTGGCGAAGAATGGTGATTGTTGAGAGATTGCTCCTTCTTCATAATGACAACTAGAGCAATATTGAGTCAATAAGGGATAGAGTGTTTGGTCAAAACTATTCGCCCCATTGTCTGTCGCTAATGCAGGTAGGTTTTTGCTTGTTCCTGGCTCTTTTATAACTGGTGCGGTTAACACAATTTCTCGTGAAGAAACGCTTGATCCTCCGCCGCCCCATGCACTAATCATGTTTTCGATGCTGTCAGAGCAGACGCTGTTTACAGCTTCCCAACAATTGTGCCCTGTACCGACCTTAGTCACTAAGATTGAAGTGGATGGGTTAGAGTGAACAACGTAATTTAAAATTTCGTCATAGGCTAAATTAACATCGGTGCTGTCTGCAAAAGTGGGTTCTTGAGCATCGTTACCATGGCATTGGCCGCAACGGTTAGTTGCTTTTAAGTTAACCCATAAGTTGGTCTCAAAGGCACGAATATCTGAATCCCTAGCGGCAGGCCCATTATAATTACTGCTGGCTCCTGATGAATTGTCTGCATTTTCACTTACTTGAGTTTCTTGCTGGCAAGCGGATAGAGACAGCAAAGCAAGAAACAACACATTGGTTTTTAACAGTGATTTAATAGTCATAATTAACTCCCTTTACAAAAAGCAGCCGTTTCAGCAAAAACGGCTTTTAAGTTATAGCCATTATTGATGAAGTTATTGGCAATAGAGTTGTTGTTAGCAGTATCGAGCTGCGCGCGGTCGGCTACGGTATCGTTGGGATCTCTTAAGCAGACAGATTTAAACACTTTTTCGACTTGGCAAGAGGCAAAAGCGGTACTGGATGCCAGTTCCATGCCTAATGATTTGGCGCCATTACCTGTCGCATTACCTTTGTCATCAAGTATTCGGCCAGAATAATTTCCCCATCCTAAGCGGCTATTTTTGCCGTTGCGCCAATAATTAATCCACGAATCATCATGGGTGACATACCCTGGGCTAAAATTATTGCTGTTAATTAAATGCTTGGCTTGTACGTTATTTGCATCGTAATTTAATAAGGCTGTATTTTCGATGACATTGCCATCACCATCTTCTGCAAAGTTTAAGTCATAATGCGCATAGCCACCTGCTAAGCCATCCATACCTGCGTGACAACCGACACAGTTATTAAGAAACAAACGGCTATCGCCACCGGGGCTACGAGAGATATCTTGTCTAACTCTATTAGGGATGCGACTGATGTCGTTAAGGGGTTCTAAATCGGTACACAAATGGTTGATTAAAGTAAATCGCAACATAGCTCGATTAGTGCCTAAATAATAATAGGCGCGAGCACCCGCTCGGGTGGTAAATAGACCTGCCGTAGCAGCGGCATCTAAGCCCGTCACGCTGGTTT
>CAZORZ010000178.1:0-3823 GCA_964582255.1 uncultured Gammaproteobacteria bacterium
CTGGGCCACTGCCTGCTGCTGAAGCCTTTTGTTCATCACCATTAATATTAAGAGTAATGCTGGCATTATGTGTTTCGCCTGTTTCCGAGCATACTTTTAAGCTGATTAATTTAAAGTACTCATTTACCGTGTTTTCACTGCTGTTTTCAGTGACTAATGATTGTAGGTCCTCATCAAAAATTTCATGTTTTTTATCAGCTAAGGTTTTAAAACGGGTAAAAACTTCGTTGAGCTCTTCTTCACTAGAGAAGGTGATATTAAGCTCAGCCATGCGTGTTTTAAATGCGTTTCTACCTGAGTGCTTACCTAAAACAATTTTATTGCTGGATAGGCCAATATCTTGTGCGCGCATAATTTCATAGGTTTCACGCGACTTTAATATGCCATCTTGATGAATGCCAGATTCATGAGCAAAGGCGTTTGCACCTACAATCGCTTTGTTGGGTTGTACTGGAAAACCAGTGATGCCTGACACTAAGCGAGAGCAGTTCATGATTTGAGTGGTGTCTAAATCAGTGTTGCAAGTAAAAACATCTTGGCGAGTGCGAATAGCCATAACCACTTCTTCTAAGGCGGCATTACCAGCGCGTTCACCTAAGCCATTGATGGTGCATTCGACTTGACGCGCACCGTTTAAAACAGCAGCTAATGAGTTTGATACTGCTAGGCCTAAATCGTTGTGACAATGTACAGAGAAGATAGCCTTGTCTGCATTGGGAATGCGCTCCATTAAATCTTTAATTAAGCTGCCGAATTGGTGTGGAATGTTATAACCAACTGTATCAGGGATGTTTATGGTATTAGCACCCTCTTTAATCACCGCTTCAATAATACGGCATAAAAAATCAGGGTCAGAACGTCCTGCATCTTCAGGCGAGAACTCGATATTGTCGGTGTATTGTCTTGCCATCCTAACTGCGGCAATAGCTTGCTCAACTACTTCATCAGGGCTTAAACGAAGTTTATGCTCCATATGAATAGGTGAGGTGGCAATAAAGGTGTGAATGCGGCCTGAATTAGCAGGCTTTATTGCTGCGCCAGCACGGTCAATATCTATTTTTTTAGCACGAGCTAAAGCGCAGATTGTACTGTCTTTAATGACTTCTGCTACGGCTTTAACGGCTTCAAAATCACCATCGCTGGCAATAGGAAAGCCTGCCTCAATGATGTCGACTTTCATTATTTCTAGGGCTTTAGCAATGCGGACTTTTTCATCCTTTGTCATTGATGCGCCTGGGCTTTGCTCACCATCACGTAAGGTGGTATCAAATATAATTAATTTATCTTTATCCATAATAATTCTGACTGTAAATGTGTTGTTTTTAGGTTTTGTAGAACTACGTTTTGCCTCGCCAGGAGCTTTTAAAGATGCCCTAAGGCAGGAGAGATAAAGATAACAGTAGACCATAACATGCTGCAGATGCAAATAAAGGCATCTGTGAAGTGTGCGATATGGTGTGGATTGAATTCATAGTCTAAATATAACGTGTGTTTTTAATCTTGCCAAGTAAAAACTGATTCTGTTTGCTGCAAAGGCCTTAAGTTGTTCGTTGCGCGCGGCGAATGCGCCTTAATAAAGATAAAATCGGGCCGTGAATCATGTAGATAAAGAATAGGGCAAAAAGTATCGATGGTGGATCGAGAGTTAAAAATACAAAAATAATGACAATGGCTAGCAGGCTGATAAAAGGCACTTTTTTGCGTAGATCTAAATCTTTAAAGCTGTAGTAGCTGAAACGACTCACCATCAATAAACCAGAAACCAAGGTAAGTGCCAATGTCGGATAGACCACAGAAGCACCACTATAATCAAAACGCTCACAAACCCAGACTAAACCCATTAAAACAGCGGCAGCAGCAGGGCTGGGTAAGCCTTGAAAAAAGCGTTTATCCATAGAACCTATTTGGGTGTTGAACCGAGCCAAACGGATGGCGGCAGAGGCAGTAAAGGTAAAGGCAACAAGCCAACCGACCTTAGCCCAAAGTGTACCATCCAATGCTAAACTACTGAGTGACCATTGATAGACAACAAGCGCGGGGGCAATGCCAAAAGAAGCCATGTCGGATAAGCTGTCATATTCAGCACCAAAAGCACTGGAAGTATTGGTCATTCGCGCTACGCGACCATCTAAACCATCTAAAACCATGGCGATAAAAACGGCGATGGCGGCTTGTTCGAATAGACCATTCATAGCTGAAATAATGGCGTAAAAACCACCGAACAAAGCCGCTGTAGTGAATAGGTTTGGCAATAGGTAAATGCCTTTTTTTAAGCCTTCGCGTGGTTTCTTCGGGGTATCAGTCATAAGTTATTCTGGTTAGAGTGTATGTTTTGATTATTCCTAGTTTTAGACTTATAAGCAAGGCATAAAAAAAGGAGCCGAAGCTCCTTTTTCTGAGTGGTCTAAAATTTAGTTTTTAGACTTATCAACTAATGCATTTTCAGTGATCCAAGGCATCATTTCGCGTAGCTTAGCACCTGTTTTTTCAATCGGGTGGTTGGCATTTTGACGGCGGCGAGCAGTCATTTCGGGATAGTTAGACTGTCCTTCTAAAATGAAGCGTTTTGCATATTCACCATTTTGGATGTTAGCTAAACATTCTTTCATTGCTTTACGGCTTTCATCATTAATGATTTTGTTGCCAGTCACATATTCGCCATATTCTGCATTGTTTGAGATGGAGTAGTTCATGTTAGCGATTCCGCCTTCATACATTAAATCTACAATCAGTTTAAGCTCGTGTAAGCATTCGAAGTACGCCATTTCTGGTGCATAACCAGCTTCGGTTAAGGTTTCAAAGCCTGCTTTAACAAGTTCTACTGCGCCGCCACAAAGTACTGCTTGCTCACCAAATAGGTCAGTTTCAGTTTCGTCTTGGAAGGTTGTTTCGATAATGCCCGTACGTCCGCCACCAACACCTGATGCGTAAGAAAGAGCAACATCTTTTGCCTTTCCTGATGCATTTTGGAAGATTGCAATTAAGTCAGGTATGCCACCACCTTTTACAAATTCTGAGCGTACCGTGTGGCCAGGTGCTTTTGGTGCGATCATGATAACGTCAAGATCAGCACGAGGAACGATTTGGTTGTAATGAATGCTGAAACCGTGGGCGAATGCTAAGGTAGCGCCTTGCTTGATGTTAGGTTCGATTTCTTCTTTATAAAGTTGAAATTGAAACTCGTCAGGTGTTAATACCATGATGACATCGGCTTGCTTTACCGCATCAACAGTGTTCATAACGGTTAGGCCAGAGTCTTTAGCTTTCTGAGCTGAAGAAGAGCCAGCACGTAATGCCACGGTGACATCCACGCCAGAGTCTTTTAGGTTGTTTGCGTGAGCATTGCCTTGTGAGCCGTAACCAATAATAGTTACTTTTTTGCTTTTGATGATTGAAAGATCGCAATCTTTATCGTAATAAATATTCATAAAATCCTCTGTGTCTAAATGTGTTTGGTTAAATAGTGCTGAATAAGTTTTTTGGTCTAAAGAGTCAATGCTCGGTCGCCACGGCTCATGCCCATGCTACCAGATCGCACCACTTCAATGATGTCTGCTGAGTTGAGTGTGCTGATAAAAGCATCTAATTTTGGCCCTGCACCCGTTAATTCTATGGTGAAGGTGCTTTCGGTCACATCAATAAATCGTGCGCGAAAAATGTCAGCCATTTGTTTGATTTCTGAACGCTTTTCAGTGCCTGCGGCAGCGATTTTTACAAACATCATTTCACGTTCGATATGATTGCCAACGGTTAAGTCTTGTAGCTTTACCACATCAATCAGTTTATTAAGCTGTTTAGTGATTTGCTCAATAATTTTATCTGA
>CAZORZ010000179.1:0-3759 GCA_964582255.1 uncultured Gammaproteobacteria bacterium
TGCTCTCCGATCTATTAATCACCACTTGTTCGATCCCTTGTCGCGCCAATTTTTCTAAGTGGTGGACGATTAAGGGTTTACCCTTCACGTCAATGAGTGGCTTAGGCAATGTATCGGTGATGGGTTTCATTCGCTCACCACGACCTGCGGCTAAGATCATGGCTGTTGCATGAAAAGACTGGCTCATCAGTTTTATGTTCCCATGTGCGCGTTAATGTCAGCCTGTAAATCAAGCTCATCTATCAACTGTGACAAAACACTTATGCCCGGTTCGTTCATAGACACTTGTTTAATGTAGTTTAGCGTGGTTGGAATATCGGCAATGTATCCATCTTTACCATCACGTAATTTTAGCCGACTAAAAATACCGACCGCTTTTAAATGCCGTTGCACTCCCATCAGATTAAACCATTGCATAAATGTTTCAGCCGACACCTCGACACCCCATTGTTCTTTAGCTCGCGTGTAATATTGCACCACCCATTTTTCCACTTGTTGATTAGGCCAAGCAATATAACAATCGCGTAACAAAGAGACTAAATCATAGGTAATAGGACCTTTTACTGCATCTTGAAAATCAATAATGCCGATATCACCCTGAGCCGTTTTTATTAAATTACGCGAATGAAAGTCTCTATGCACAAAAACTTGAGGCTGTGCTAAAGCGCTTTCTACTAATGTTTGTTTGGTTTTATTCCAGATATCTTTTTGATCAGAGTTAAGCTCAATACCCAATAGTTTAGCTAAAAACCATTCACGAAATAATTCCATCTCGCTATCTAATAATTCTGCTGTATAGCCATTAAGCTGATCGAGTGGCATGTCATTTTGCATGTGAAAAAGCGCATCGGTCGCTGCGCTATAAAGGTCATTCACTGAGTCTTGATTAAGTATCCCCAGTAATAAATCGTCTCCAAAATCACTCAACACTAAAAATCCATCTTTTAGGTTTTGTTCAAATATTTGTGGCGCATTAACCTTATGACTGGTTAAGCTTTGCGCTAATGAAATAAAGGAATCACATGATTCGTTTTCTGGTGGCGCATCCATCACAATAAATGACTGTGCATTTTTATTGATGCGAAAATAGCGTCTAAAGCTAGCATCAGCAGATACCACTTTCAACGAACCCACTTCATATCCTAACGATGTTAGCCAGCTTTGCATCGTTTTATATCTATCAACCATTTTAATCCCGTGTTAAAAAACGGCGAATCACGCCTCATAATCCGTTATTATCGCGCATCTCTCTTATAGGCTTCAAGTGCTATTATGATCTCGAATCCTTGGGTAGAAACACAAAATTTTATAACTCGCTGAACAACATTAAACATTATCATCACCAATATGGTGACATCTTAAATTTTGATGTCACTATGCACCTATATATCTGAGGATTCAGGATGACTAAACCCACCAGCTTAAAAAAAGCCATTGCCATTCAACAAAATGCAGCTCAATACCGCTTTGATTGGACTGAAATCGAGCCTGTTTTCGCTAAACTGCATGAAGAAATTGACGAACTTAAAGAGGCCATCAAACTGGGGGATCGTGATAACATTATGTCTGAGTTTGGTGACATATTATTTGTTGCGGCCAATTTAGCTCGCCATTTAGATATTGACCCAGATGTTGCCATTGAAAAAACCAATACCAAATTCAACAATCGTTTTGATTTTGTGTTGCAGACCCTTAACATCACCAACACACAGCATGAACATAGCTTAGATGCTATGGATCAACAATGGGATATCTCTAAAAAACACTTCCCTTAAGGTAATTTAAGATTAAGCATGATTAAAAGCAGACAAAATACCGAGAGAAAAATCCTTAAAGCTGTCGAAGAAATTTTATTAAATAAAGGTTTCTCCACCATTGGTGTGAATGCTATTGCCCGCGCTGCTGGCTGTGACAAAGTTCTGATCTATCGGTATTTTGGCAATTTAGAGGGGCTATTAAAGGAGTTTGCCGCCATTAATGATTTATGGTGGCAGGTTCAAGACTTGATTGATGATGACCTAGCACAAGAGCAAAATTTATCTATTTTTTTGACTAGTTTGTTGCAAAAACATATTCAAGAAATTCAAAACAGGCCGCTCTCACAAGAAATCATGGCGTGGGAATTATCAGATCACAATCAATTAACCATTGCCTTAGCTCGTACGCGCGCAGAGCGAGGCATGTTATTGGTTAAGGAAATTCGATCATTGTTTAATAATCCGACCATTGATATTGGCGGTATTTTGGGGATATTTGGTGCTTCGGTCAATTATTTGATTATTCGCACTCGTCATTTACCACAAGAAAAGGCGAAAGAAGAATGGTGGCGTTTCGAACAGTCTCTGGCCAATTTATTAAAAAATATCTAACCACTTACTTTATTGGTCTTTACCGCCGCCAAGGCATTTGGGAGACTCAGCCACCGCACCGCCTTTTTCAAACCATTCGTTTGGCGTCATGGTATGTAACGCCAAGGCATGGATTATCTCTAAAATTGATTTTAATTCTTGGTTAACCGCTCGATGTCGCTTAATAAGCATTAAGCCATCAAACTGTTCACTAACAATGGTGACTTTAAAGTGTGATTCTGAACCTGGCGCTACATTATGCATGTGGCTTTCATTTTCGACCAATAGATGCGTCGGTGAAAAAGCACTTTCTAATTGCTCATTAATATCTTGCTGAATAGTCATTTGATCAGAGATTCCTTAAGCCAATAATTTATCAATTACTGATTTCACATCACTCATAGATTGATAACGATCATCTAGATTAACTGCCATCATTTTTTTCACTATAACACCGGTTTTTTCCGATATTTTGTCATTTTTGGCATGCACCATTTCGGCCTTGCCTTCTATGTGTTGAAACAATAACGACATTGGCTCACCCTTATACGGCAATTCACCAGTAAACATAAAATAACCAATGATGCCTAGCGCGTAAATATCTGCTCGATGGTCTGCTTCTTCCCCCTTGGCTCTTTCTGGTGACAGATAGGCAGGTGTGCCAATAATAGTGCCTGTTTTGGTTAAATTAGCATCAAGCTCTGCGGTAGCCGAAGCAATACCAAAATCCACAACCTTTACCTTACCTTTGCTATTAATCAAAATATTACTGGGTTTTAAGTCGCGATGAACCACATCTTCATCATGTGCTGCTTGCATACCTGCAGCAATTTGAGCCAGTACATTTAAGCCCTCTTTTTCTTCATATATCTTCCCTTTTTTGACCTCTTCGTCTAAACCTATGCTTTCAAAAAACTCCATGGAGATAGCGGCCACTTTTCGTTGATACAAAAAATCATGAATACGAATAACATTGGTATGGCTAATTTTTCGGGCATATTTTAATTCACGTATAAATCGCTCGCGAGCAGCTTCATCTACCGTTAGCTCTGGGTGCATAAACTTAATGACAATCACTTCATTAATCATTGTATCATTAGCTAACAAAACACGCCCCATTGCTCCACGACCAATTTCTTTTTGAATGAGGTAGCGTTCGGCCCACTCAAACCCTTCTTGCAGCTCATCCAAATCAAAAATATCATGCTGCGACGCAGCCAACTCAGAGACGCTAATATGTTGTGTTGCTAGATCGATAACATTCAATACTTCTGTCTCTTGGATGGGATCAGACTTTAATAAAGCCTCTAAATTAACAGGCAAAGCTTTTAACCTAAAAGCTTGATTAATTTCAGTTAACACTTCTTCAGCGGTGTCCCGAACCACAAGATCTAAGCTGACTATTTTCTTT
>CAZORZ010000180.1:0-3718 GCA_964582255.1 uncultured Gammaproteobacteria bacterium
GTCAGCGTTATTGGTTAGTATCTGGCGCTAAAAAACTCGATGCCCTAACTCGAATTTTAGAAGTCGAGCCCTTTGAAGGCCTAATTATTTTCGTACGCACCAAAACTGCAACGGTAGAATTAGCCGACCGATTATCTGCCCGTGGCTTTTCAGCCGACTGTATTAACGGCGATATTGCGCAAAACACTCGTGAACGCACCATCGAGAAACTTAAAAATGGTCAGCTAGACATTTTGGTAGCGACCGATGTTGCTGCACGCGGCTTAGATGTTGAGCGCATTAGCCATGTCATAAACTATGACATTCCACATGATCCCGAATCTTATGTACATCGCATAGGCCGTACAGGTCGCGCAGGGCGCAGCGGCGAAGCTATTTTATTTGTCGCGCCACGCGAACGTCGCATGTTAAGCAGCATCGAACGAGTCTCTGGCCGTCCTATCGAGCCAATGCAATTACCCACCGCCGACGTGATTAATGAAGGTCGTATTGCCGCATTTAAACAAAAAATTACCGACACCATATCCAACAGAAAGCTTGATACTTTTGTAGACTTAATCAAAACGTATCAGGAAGAAAATGACGCTGATTTATTACATGTTGCTGCGGCGCTTGCTCAATTGATGCAGGGCAAAGAACCATTATTAGTATCAGAAAAATCATTTAAAGAGCCTAAAAACCGCAACGACCGTGAGCGTTTTGATAAATTCGACAAGTTTGATAAGGGCGACCGAGATAGCCGTGAGCGCAGACCACGCCGCAATAAAGAATCGAAAGAAGCAACGACCGAAGCAACGCCGTTAAAACAACATCCAGACGTTGAAATGATCCGTTATAAATTACACGTCGGTTATGACGATGATGTGAAGCCGGGCAACATTATGGGCGCCATTGCTAATGAGGCCGAAATCGAAAGCCAATACATTGGCGTGATTGATATTTATGATGATTTTTCGACGATCGACTTACCTGCAGGTATGCCTAAAGAAACATTTGATGTGCTTAAAAATACACGAGTTTGCGGTAAAAAAATAAATATTACTGAGTTTCGTCTAGCATCAAAAGGTGGTAATAAACCTATTACTATTAACAAAGACAAAGATAGCTCGCCGTCTAAACGACGCAAACCCATTAAATCTCAACCTAAAAAAATCACTAGCTTTGAAAGCCCTGCAAAGCGCAAACCAAAACGTAAAGACTAATTTATGAAAACTTGGAATGTCTATCTTTCTGGCGAAATTCATACTAATTGGCGTGAACAGATTGAAACAGGCGCCAAAAAGTTAAATTTACCGATTAGCTTCAGCTCAGCTGTTACCAACCATGAAGCCAGCGATGGTGCAGGTGATTTATTGGGGAAAAATGATAATGATTTTTGGCGTGATCATCAATCAGCCAAGGTGAATGCAATTCGCACTAAAACTCATATTGAGCAATGCGATTTAGCCGTGATTCGTTTTGGTGATAAATTTAAGCAATGGAATGCCGCTTTTGATGCGGGGCAATGTGCCGCTTTAGGCAAGCCCTATATTACTCTTCATGCTGAAGACATCATTCACCCCTTGAAAGAAGTAGATAGTGCGGCAATGGCTTGGGCACAAAGCCCCGAACAGATTGTGAGTATTTTGCAATACGTTATAAAAGCTTAATGATCATGCCCACAGCCTTCATCGGCATGGATGTGTCCATGGCTAATTTCAGTTTCTTCAGCATCACGAATACTGAGCACTTCAATATCAAAATTTAGCGTCACGCCAGCTAAAGAATCATTACCATCAATTTTGATCGTATCTTGATTAACTTCTAATATAGTAATGGTCATCAATTCCTTGTTTGGCCCTTCCGCATGAAACTCCATGCCCGGCGTTATCTCCTCATCGCTGGGAAACATATCTTTAGCGACCGTTTCTACCCGTGATTCATCGCGCTCACCATAACCTTCGTTAGGTGCTATTTTAGCGGCAAAGGTATCGCCCTGTTTTTTTCCATTTAACGCCTGCTCAAGACCAGGAACTATGTTGTCATGGCCGTGTAAATAACAAAACGACCCATCACTTGATTCATCGATCAACTGCCCATTATCATCACTTAATCGATAATTAATAGTCACCGCCTTATCTTTCTCAATGATCATTTTTATTTTTCCTATGTCTTTCTTTTAAGTCTCTAAATCGAACTAAATCTGTTTTAAATCCAGTTTCAACTTCCACTCTTTTATTCACAGAAGCATTAATATTGCGGTCGATTGCCAAAATATTTTTACTCATTTGCTCTATTTTTTGCTGTAATCCGCCAGGCACTTCAAGTTGCTTAGATAAATATATTGTCATTGCTTCATTGTCTAAATCTAAAAGCTTTTGTTGCGATGATTGTTTGTTTATTTGTAGCAAAGAAATTTTAGCGTCTAAAACGATTAAACGCTGATCTCTGGCATAAAAAATATCATCCTCAGACTCAAACGTCAGCAATAAAATTCTATCTTTTCTTTTCTGGGCCAGCCGTTCATCTTCCGCTTTTTGAGCTGCCAGAGCATTTTCAGCATCTTCTTTTTTCTTTTGCTCACGGTCTTTTCTAGTTTGCTCAGGGCTTTTACCCGCCTCATTAGTCACAATAATACGCCCTTCGACATCTAACTGAAAATGCTTTTTATTATTATATTCATTGGGTAATTGGTCCCCATAACGCACTTGGCCATCACCATCGATCCACTTATACAATAGCGCATCACTTGGCAAAGACAATAGCAGTAAAAAACAGCATATAGCAGGCACAAACCCTGTTTTTAATGTCACACTAAGATTAGAAGGCTTTTCCATAGAAATTTATATTTATAACTTGATAAAAACACGATTCATGACTGAGCATAGCATATTATTTCTTATATCATTATTTGCCAACACGCTTTCTTCGTTAGCCGGTGGTGGCGCTGGTTTATTACAATTGCCCGCTTTATTGTTTTTGGGTCTTCCTTTCGCCTTGGCCTTAGCCACGCACAAAGTTGCTAGTGTTGCTTTGGGCATTGGCGCTACGTTTCGCCATTTAAAAGAAAAACGTCTAAATACTAAAACATCGTTATTTATTTTAGCGTTTGGTTTACCCGGTGTCTTTATTGGTTCTGTTAGCATTTTATCTATTGATGAACTCATTGCGGTTAAAGCATTAGGTATTCTTACTCTTGGTTTAGGGCTTTATTCTTTTTTCAATAAATCTCTTGGCTTGCATAACAAACAGACCTCGCTATCAAAAAACCAATACATCATGGGTGGTGGTGTTTTATTTCTTCTCGGTATTTTAAATGGCTCACTAACCTCTGGAACAGGGTTGTTTGTTACCTTATGGCTGGTGCAATGGTTCGGTTTTGACTATAAATTAGCGGTGTCTTACACCCTTGTGTTAGTGGGTATATTTTGGAATGGGCTGGGAGCTGTTACCCTAGGAATGCTAGCCGAAATACATTGGCCATGGTTACCTGCACTCATTTTAGGCTCGTTGATAGGAGGTTATTTAGGCGCTCACCTATCCATTATTAAAGACAATGCTTGGGTCAAAAGAAGCTTTGAAATCATCACCATATTAATTGGGCTTAAGCTTTTATTTTAAGTGTAAAAAAGGGTGCAGAAGCACCCTTTTTTATCTACATCTTGCACACTGCAAGAAGCTGACTTACTTAATCTTAGAACTAACAGAATCAGAATTACCCTGATTGTCTGTCCAAGCG
>CAZORZ010000181.1:0-970 GCA_964582255.1 uncultured Gammaproteobacteria bacterium
TTCATAAACAGTTTTACAGTTTTTCAGAAATACAAGAAGATGATTGTGTTGCCTTTTTAGGCGTGCCTATTATTGAACGTGCAGAAGTACTGGGCGTGCTTGTGGTACAAAAAAAACAGGGGCAATTTACAGACGAGCATGAGGCTTTTTTAACAACACTAGCTAGTCGGTTGTCTAGCGCGATTTTAACTGCGAAAAACGCAGGTGATTTACAGCAGAAATTTGAGGCATCTGGCGGCTCAATAGATTTAATGGGTGCTCCAGGCTCACCAGGTATATCTATTGGTCATGCTGTTATTTTACTTGATAATGAGCAGATTAGCCTCATTCAGCATAAGCCGTCACGTGGTATAAAATCAGAAACGCAGGATTTTGATAGATCGTTGGCGGTAATCATTGCAGAGTTAAATGATCAGGCTGACATTATGCGTGAATCTTTGCCTGAAACTGAGGTGGCATTATTTACTGTTTACATTCAAATGCTGCAAGATGGACCGCTCATTGATGAAGCCTACAAAGGGATTCAAGAGGGGTTGACCGCGCCATTGGCTTGGCGTAATTCTATCGAAACACATGCAGCTATTTTTGACTCAATGAACGATGCTTATCTAGCAGAACGGGCTCAAGATGTTCGAGATTTAGGTAAGCGAGTGCAGAAGGGTATGAGTAACTCTAAGGAGGAATTACTCAACTATCCTAAAGATACGGTGTTAATAGGTAAAAACATTAGTATTGGTGACTTAGCGCGTGTGCCCTCGGGGATTTTAGCGGGCGTGGTTTCTGGGCATGGATCGAAATCATCTCATGTCGCAATTTTGGCGCATGCTTTAGGTGTGCCGGCTGTCATGGGCGTTGCAAATTTACCGTTACAAGGGATTGAAGGGAAAAGCATTGTTGTTGATGGTTATAGTGGGCATGTCTATATCGACCCTCATCCCGAATTATTTAAGTCACTCAAAGATTCGATTAA
>CAZORZ010000181.1:980-3707 GCA_964582255.1 uncultured Gammaproteobacteria bacterium
GAAGATGACATAATTCTTAAAGAGCTTGATGACCTTATTGAAGAGCCAGCCACCACAACCGATGGCATTAATATTTCATTATATGTGAATTCGGGTTTGATGGCTGATTTGTCGCCTTCTATTTCAGCTGGAGCAGATGGCATCGGCTTATATCGCACAGAAATCCCTTTTCAAATTAGAGACCGTTTTCCCAGTGAGGCAGAACAATTTGAGATATATCATGAACTGCTGACGTTATTTAAAGGTAAGCCTGTCGTTTTACGTACCTTAGATGTGGGTGGCGATAAACCCTTAAGTTATTTTCCAATTGATGAAGATAACCCGTTTTTAGGCTGGCGAGGTATTCGTATTACTTTAGATCACCCAGAAATATTTATGACCCAAGTGCGTGCCATGTTACGTGCAAATATAGGCTTGAATAATTTGCACAACATGTTGCCGATGGTGACTAATAGGGTTGAATTAGACGATGCATTAATTTTAATTCATCGAGCAAAAAACGAATTGGAAGAAGAGTTAGGTGGTGATGTACCATTCCCAAAAGTAGGCGTTATGATTGAAGTGCCTGCTGCTGTTTATCAAATTGAAGAGTTATGTCAGCTGGTTGATTTTGTTTCAATTGGCACTAATGATTTAACTCAGTATCTGTTGGCGGTAGATCGTAATAATGAAAATGTGGCTGATTTATATACGGCGTTACACCCTGCGGTGCTCAAGGCTTTACGTCAAACTGTGCAAGGTGCAGTAAAACAAAATACGCCAGTCAGTGTGTGCGGAGAAATGGCGGGTGATCCGCTGGGTATGCTGTTATTGCTGGGTTTAGGCATAGAAAATTTAAGCATGAGTGTCGGTAGCATCAGTAGAGTAAAACAAGTTATTCGGCATTTCAGTACAGCAGAAGCTCACGATTTATTCAATCATGCTCTAGAACTGGCAGACCCTGACGACATAAGAGATATGTTAGTCGAAGCGATTAATGAAAAAGGGCTTGGTGGATTAATTAGGGCGGGTAATTAAGCTCTACTAAAAAGGCTTAACAACCACAAAAATTACAATTGGGATAATCAAAATAACAGGGAACTCATTAAACCAACGATACCAAACATGGCTGTGCGTATTTTGATTATGTTTGAAATCAATTAATAATTTCCCACACCAAACATGGTAGATCAGCAAGATTATGATTAACCCCAGCTTTGCCTGTAGCCAAATAGCCGCGGCTAAATAGTCAAGGCCGCCTAGCTGAAATATCATTATTGTTCCAATAATGATGGTGAGCACTGCGCCAGGCGTCATTATTCCCCAGAATAATTTGCGCTCCATTATCTTAAAGCGCTCAATGCTTATGTCATCATTAGCTTGAGCGTGGTAAACATAAAGCCGAGGTAGATAAAATAAACCTGCAAACCAAGTCACCATAAAAATAATGTGGAAAGATTTAAGCCATAACATAAATTAAATTACCGTTATTTTGATACTGAACTGCCGTTAGAACTCTGTATAATACGCGTTTTTCTGCCTTTGCGTGGGCTAATTATTATGATTAAAGTAGGAATAGTTGGTGGAACAGGCTACACGGGCGTTGAGCTATTACGCCTTTTGAGCATACATCCTCAAGTCGACATAACGGTCATTACCTCACGCTCGAATGCAGGTTTAAAAGTCAGTGATATGTTTTCAAGTTTACGAGGCTTTGTTGACATTGAATTTACAAAACCCAATGCAGATGCCTTAAACGCCTGTGATTTGGTGTTTTTTGCAACGCCTAATGCTACGGCAATGTTACAAGCTCCTGAGTTGTTGGCAGCAGGCGTTCGAGTGATTGATTTAGCGGCTGATTTTAGAATCAAAGATATCGCTGTTTGGGAAAAATGGTATGACACCGCGCATGCTTGCCCAGAGGTGGTTGAGCAAGCAGTTTATGGTTTGCCAGAGATGAATCGTGAAGCCATAAAAACAGCTCAAGTCGTTGCCAACCCGGGTTGTTATCCCACAGCAGTGACATTAGGTTTGCTACCGCTTTTACACAATAAATTAATAGACCCTTCTAGTATTATTGCCGATTGTAAATCAGGGGTCAGTGGAGCAGGGCGTAAGGCGAATGTAGCCGCTTTATTATGCGAAGCCTCAGAGTCAGTTAAAGCTTATGCCACTGCAGGACATCGCCATTTACCTGAAATACGTGAAAATATTCGTCATATTAATATAAATGCTGATTTGGTTTTTATGCCTCACTTAATGCCTATGTTGCGTGGTATTCATGCCACTCTATATGCAACCACTATAGCTGATATGGATAATGTTCAGTCACTGTTTGAAAGCTATTACCAAAATGAGCCATTTGTCGATGTGCTTCCAGCAGGTAGCACACCAGAAACACGTTCGGTAAAAGGCGTTAATTATTGCCGAATTGCCATTCAGTCATTACCAGAATCAAACAAAGTGGTTGTATTATCAGTGATCGATAATTTAGTGAAAGGCGCGGCAGGGCAAGCTGTGCAAAACATGAACTTAATGTTTAATATTGATGAAACAGAGGGCTTGCGAGCTCCAGGGTTATTACTTTAATGGTAAGTATTGGTAGCGCGGAGTTAAGTAGTCTTGCCCGCTACAGTGATAATTTGTCCATCACTGTGGGTAAGGAGAAGTTAAATTGAGTCTTGCTCACGAAGGGTTTTTAGTCAGGCAGCATCGCCCATTTTTAAAATGGTTCGCTAGTGGCCTTGC
>CAZORZ010000182.1:0-3704 GCA_964582255.1 uncultured Gammaproteobacteria bacterium
TCAATAAAAAAACGATAACCTGCATCAGTGGGGATACGCCCTGCTGAAGTGTGCGGCGAATCGACTAAGCCCAAATCTTCCAGCTTAGCCATAATATTACGAATGGTGGCAGAGCTGACATCTAACTTACTATTTTCAGCTAATTTTTTAGAGCCAATCGGTTGCCCATCTTTGGTATAAGAAACGATTAGGCTTTTTAATAGGGACTGAGCACGTGTATCAAGCTCTAATTTATCAGTCATACAGAAAATAATGCGAATGAGGTTTTAATATCGAAGGATAATGCCTTATCATCCTTCGATATGCCATCACAGATTTCTTCCTTTAAAAACATTGCGTTAATCGTGTTAAAAAATGACGCGTCTATTCTGCCTGTCTTAACACAAATTCATCAGTTGCTAGATCAGCAAACAGATCTGCTCATTCACGCCCCTAAATTAGGTGGCATTCCCTCTGTTTTTAAAAAAGCCAGTATGCAAGAAATTGGTGAACAAGCTGACTTAGCTATTTCGATAGGTGGTGATGGCACACTCTTAAATTGCGCCAGAGCATTAGTGGATTTTAACGTGCCTATTTTAGGCATTAATTTAGGTCGATTGGGCTTCTTAGCCGACGTCCCTATTCAACACATCGACGATATTTTTATTGATATTTTAAAGGGGCAATTTTCGACTGAAGAGCGCTTTTTAGTTGAAGGTGAAATTAAATCTGCCAGCAATAATTCGAAACACTTAGCCATGAACGACATTATATTACACAGTCACGAAGCCGTGCGTATGATTGAGTTTGAAGTTTTCAGCAATGAACAATTGATTCATCGCCAACGAGCCGATGGTTTAATCGTCTGCACGCCAACAGGCTCTACCGCCTATTCGCTTTCTGGCGGCGGCCCCATTATGCACCCATCTCTTGATGTGCTGGCTATTGTTCCTATTTGCCCTCACACATTAAGCAACCGTCCTATTGTGCTGCCCACTGAGCAAGAAATTGAAATTCGTGTGATTAAGTCTAATACGGCTGCTCAAATCAGTTTCGACGGGCAGTCCAATCATATTTTAGAAGCCGATCAAAGGTTAACCATTAATCGTTACCCTAAAACTATTACTCTTTTGCACCCTAAAAATTATAATTACTTTGAAATCTTACGCGCCAAACTGCATTGGAGCACCCAACCCTCATGATCACTCAAATTATCATTAAAAACTTTGCCATTATTGATGCTCTGGACATTGAGCTTGATATGGGTATGACCGCCTTAACTGGTGAAACAGGCGCTGGTAAATCAATCTTACTGAATGCCTTACAACTGGTTTTAGGCGATCGTGCCGACTCGGATACGGTTAAATCAGGCTGTGATAAAGCCGAAGTGATTGTCAGCTTTCACATTAAGTCAAAATCTGCCGCCTTCAACTGGCTAAAAACCAATGATTTAGACGATGATCACGACATCATCATAAGACGTACTATTAGCTCAAACGGTCGCAGTAAAGCCTATATCAATGGAACGCCTGCTCCACTCTCACAACTTAAAGCGCTGGGCAGCCTTTTAGTCGATTTACATGGCCAGCACGAACATCAGTCTTTACAAAATAACGACGTTCAAATGGCCTTGTTAGATAGCAGCTTAGAAAAGAAAAAATTATTAAACGATGTGTCTATAGCCTACAAAAGCTGGCAACACATCAAAAAACAATTACGTGACATGCTTGATGGTCAAGCTGATAAGGCACAACGTATTGATTTACTCAATTTATATACCAAAGAGTTAAATGAGTTAGCACTTCAAGAGAATGAACTTAATGAACTGGAAATTGAACATAAAAAATTATCCAATGCCGATGAATTAATTCGCGGCAGTCATGACGTTGCTCAAATTTTGTATGAGTCTGATAACCATTCAATTCAACATCAATTGAATGTCTGTTTAACTAAAATAGAACAGCTTAGCAATATGGATGAGCAGCTTAAAGATACCCTTGGCCTGCTTAATACGGCATCCATACAAGTGCAAGAAGCCACATCCGAAATCAGCCAATACCAAGAACACATTGAACATGACACAGAGCGCTTAAACTGGCTAGATCAGCGTATCGCACACTGTTATCAACTAGCCAGCAAGCACCATATTTCAACTGATGAACTGTGTTTACTCACAGAAAAACTTAACCTTGAGCTAGAGTCGCTCAATAGTGCTGATAGTGACAGTGATGCCCACCACGCCTTAGAAAGCGAATTAAAAACACAGTTTTTACAATTAGCTGAAACGCTGAGTGAAAATAGGAATGTGGCTGCAAAAAAATTATCGCAACAAATCACTGCGGCCATGCAAGAACTGAGTATGCAAGGTGGCACATTCAATATTAAACTAAGCGTAATAGAGCCAGAAAAAAGTTATAGCGTTCTGGGCATAAACAATGTGTTATTTGAAATTTCGGCCAACCCTGGTCAGGCCTTAAAACCCTTAACTCGTGTGGCATCTGGTGGTGAATTATCGCGTATGAGCCTTGCCATACAGGTAATTTTATCTCAGTCTTCTGATATCGACACGATGATATTTGATGAAGTAGACAGTGGTATTGGCGGTAGTGTTGCAGAAATTGTTGGTCAAAAGCTACGTTTAATTGCGACAAACAGACAAGTACTTTGTGTCACCCATTTACCACAGGTAGCCGCTCAAGCTCATCATCATTTTCAAGTGATAAAAACCAAAACTGAAGGCAATACCACAACAGACATCACACCCTTATCTACAGATAGCAAAGTAGATGAAATAGCACGAATGCTGGGTGGCGTTAATATTACAGAGCAAACAAAGGCTCATGCAATAGAAATGTTAGGACAGGTTAAATAGTCTCAAAAACTTTAGAAAGACCCTAGACTGGGTTATCATCTTGATCAGTAAATTCCCCATATAACACCATGGTATGATCTAAAATTTTAAAGCCATGTTCAGCGGCGATCTCCTTTTGACGCTGTTCGATCACTTCATCATAAAATTCGACCACCTTCCCTGTTTTTAAATCAACTAAGTGATCGTGATGCTCACCATCATTTAATTCAAATACGGCATGCCCACCTTCAAAGTGATGTCTCGTCACCAAGCCTGCCGCCTCAAACTGAGTCAACACACGATAAACAGTCGCCAAACCAATATCTTCACCTGACTCAAGTAACTGTTTAAACACATCTTCAGCTTTTAAATGCCGAAGGCTTGATTCTTCTAATAGCTGTAAAATTCTCATTCGGGGCAATGTTACTTTTAGCCCTGCTTTTTTTAAATCTGATTTTTCCATAGAATTATTTTTTTCAATTGCAGTGGTTAATTACGCCAAGTATCATAACACCAACTCAGGACTTGAACTTAAACTTTATAAGTCTTTCACATACCACTTACCATTATCTTAAATTTAAACCATGACTCGCATACTCATTATTACCTTTAGCCTTGTTCTCTCCTTATCCTCGTGTCTTTACAAAATGGACATTGAACAAGGCAATGCTGTTGATAAAGAAAGAATGGCTCTGTTAGAAACGGGCATGAACAAAAAGCAAGTCCGATTTTTATTGGGTAAACCAGCCATTAAAGACATTTACCATGAACATAAATGGCACTACTTACGCACATTAAAATCTAATAGCGGTAGAACATTTGAATCTAAAACCATGGTTTTAACTTTTGATGGCGATACATTAATCACCATTAA
>CAZORZ010000183.1:0-3696 GCA_964582255.1 uncultured Gammaproteobacteria bacterium
GAACAAAATTTAAAAGTGAATCGTCTCAACAAAGAGGATGCAACTAAATTACCTGTTTATGAATTGTTGGTGGCTGAGCTTGCAATACGCCGTGGTGATAATGAACTTGCGGTGGAAAATTATCTGAATGTGTTAGAGAAAGTTGATAATAGTGAGGTCGCTGAACGAGCGGTTAAAGTTGCTGCTCATGCTAAGGATTTAGATTCAGCGATGATCGCCGTTAAAAAATGGCAGACATCAGATCCAGAGAATTATAAGCCCTATCAAATAGCCGCTATTTTGTTATTTCGTCAAGGGTATTTAGACGAAGCGTATAACCAGTTTAATCACTCCATAACCATGCGCGGTGAAGATAACCGTTTAAGTTTCACCTCTATTTTGTCCGTTTTATCTCGTGAACGACAGCCTGAAGGTGTTTTATTGGTGAGCAAGCGCTTGGCAGACAATTACCCTGAAAATGCTTACGCACAATTTATGTATGGCTCATTGGCCGCCAAGCTGAATAAGACGCAATCGGCATTAGATTACATTGATAAAGCGTTGGAGCTTGAGAATATTGCTGACGCTCATGCGTTAAAGGCAAAATTATTACTTAAGTTGGGTCGTCGTGACGAAGCCGTTTCAGGTTTAGAGCTTGCGGTAAAAAACAACCCTAAAAATAGCGACATGCGTATGAGTTATGCGCGATTGTTGATTGACGTTAAAAAATATGAACAGGCGCGTTTAGAGTTTTCTATCTTACTTAAAAAATCACCCAATGATGCTGATTTATTGTACACATTAGGGTTGTTAGCCTTAGAGGCTAACTTGCTAGATGATGCAGAAACACATTTAACTAAGCTATTAAGCACTAGTCACCGTAGAGGTGAAGCGATTTATTATTTAGGCCGTATTCATGAAGGAAAACAAGATTTATCGCAAGCCGTTAAGTGGTATCAGCGAGTTAAAACAGGTGATTTTAAATTTGATGCGAAGTTACGTGCCGCAAAATTAATGGCTAAAATGGGTCAAACTGACGAGGCCAGCCAAGCATTAACGGAATTAAAAATTACCCATAGTAATGAATCAACTTTAGTTCGCATTTATTTAACCGAAGCGGCTATTTTTAGATATGTGCATCAATATGCAAAAGCAATGTCGGTTTATGATCAAGCCTTAGAAAAAATTCCTGGCAATAATGATTTGTTGTACGCCAGAGCTGTCACCAGTGAAAAAGTCGGCCGGTTTGATATTTTAGAGCGCGATATTCTGGCGATTTTAAAAACAGAGCCTGATAACGCTCATGCGCTTAATGCCTTAGGTTTTTCTCTCACCAGTATGCCTGATCGTTTAGAAGATGCTTATGCATACATTAAAAGGGCTTTGGCGCTTTCACCAGATGAAGCGGCAATTATTGATAGCATGGGTTGGGTTGAATATAAAAGAGGCAATTTGGCAAAAGCAGAAGTGTTATTACGCAAAGCCTATGCAAAATTACCTGATAGTGAAATAGCGTCACATTTAGCTGAGCTACTGTGGGTACAGGGTAAGCGATATGAAGCGAAATCAGTATTAACCAATGCGTTAAAAAAAGAGCCTGATAGTGTTTTCATTAAAGAAGTGATGCAGCGTTTGATTCCGTGAGGTTAGTTTTAGCGTTATTCATAACGCTGTTTTTGGCGGCTTGTGCAACACCGCAATTACCTATTACCGAGACGAGTAGAGCCTTAGCTGACAAATTACAGCAACAAAACCAGCACTTAAATAGCTGGCAATTAACAGGGCGAGCCTCCGTTGTCACTGAGCAAACAGCGTATTACTTTAATGTCTTTTGGAAGCAAAACCAGCAGCAGTATGATTTGCGCTTTGAGGCGCCGTTGGTGTCAGAGGCGATTCTACTAACAGGACATGAAGGTTTTGCAGAATTAAGGCTAAATAAGCATAAAACCATTCGCGGAATCAACCCAGATCAATTAATCACTCAAGCAATGGGCTTTAACATCCCCGTGACTGGCTTACACAGTTGGGTGCGCGGCATAGCACATAAAAATTCAGAGAGTCAGCTTCAGATTAAGGCAAATGGTCAGACTAAAGAGATTCGACAAGATGGATGGTTGATTGAATACAGCGACTGGGGTCTATTTAAGATAAATAATAAGCAATACAGCTTACCCAGTGACATACATTTAACGCATGAACAGATTAAAATTAGAATCCGCCCTTCTCAATGGCAGCAGCAACAACAGCCAAAAATTAATCCCATATTTAGTGACTTAGACTTTAAGTAATGGCTCTCCTTAAAAATACTTTTGCATCAGCTGCAAAATTAAACCTTATGTTACACATTACGAGCCAACGCAAAGATGGCTATCATAATTTACAAACAGCATTTCAATTGATCGATTTGCATGATCAAATTACTATCGAGCTAAGGGATGACCAGTGCATTCAACGCAATTTTGGTAATGAAGATATTGCGCAAGACAGTGACTTATTGATAAAAGCAGCACTATTGTTGCGTCAACACACGAAAAAATCATTTGGCGCGAATATAGGCATTAAAAAACACATACCAATGGGCGGTGGATTGGGTGGTGGCAGCTCAAATGCGGCGACCGTTTTATTAGGGCTAAACTCAATGTTGAATCTTAATGTGTCACAAGATGATTTAATGACCATGGCAGCCAGCCTTGGAGCAGATGTTCCACTCTTTGTTTTTGCACAATCTGCATGGGCAGAAGGTATTGGAGATCAACTAAAAGTACTAAATATGCCTCAAAAGCACTTTTTAGTGCTTCATCCTAAAGTTTTTGTGTCTACAGCCCAACTTTTTGCCTCGTCACAATTGACACGGGATTGTTCACCCATCACAATACGCGCCTTTCTCGAGGGAGAAGGCAAAAATGTTTTTCAGCCACTTGTTTTAGAACAATATGCTGACGTTAAAAAAGCATTTGACTGGCTTAGCCAGTTTGCAACAGCAAGGTTAACAGGAACAGGCGCTTGTTTATTTTTATCATTCGATAATAAACAAGACGCTAATGCAGTTTATCAGCAAGTTCCTAAATGCTGGAATAGTTGGGTAGTAAAAGGCTTAAATCAAAGCCCACTATTCCAACTTTAAAATATTTATATTGATTGTGTCACTAATTTTAGCGACACAATCAATGCTCAGATCAGTTCTGAGGCATGTCAAATCAAGGCATAAAATCTGAGTTGGCTCGTACCAATGACTATTTTATAACGCCGAGTTGACGTGTTTCAGAACTGATCCGAGCAATTGATTTTTTGGGGCGTCGCCAAGCGGTAAGGCACTAGGTTTTGATCCTAGCATGCGTAGGTTCGAATCCTGCCGCCCCAGCCATTTTTAGTAAAGGGCATCTCTAATAATACAAGTGTACTTGTATTATTAGAGATGCCCTCAAACCACGCAGTGTTAAGAAGTGAAGGTCTTATGGTAGGCAACGTCATCTCAGATAATATTATGATCTTCAGCGGAAATGCCAATCCGGCACTTTCTGGTGCGATCGTTAAATATCTTGATCTTCCTATTGGCAATGCCTCTGTTACGCAGTTTAGTGATGGAGAAATTGCAGTAGAGATTAATGAAAACGTGCGTGGTAAAGACGTTTTTATTATTCAACCGACGAGTAACCCTAGCAATCACCATATTATGGAACTATTGGTGATGGTTGACGCGGTAAAACGTGCCTCGGC
>CAZORZ010000184.1:0-3610 GCA_964582255.1 uncultured Gammaproteobacteria bacterium
ATTAAAAGCTTGTATTCAGAATCGCCTAAAAGCAGTGCACCGCCATCCATGGCTCCTTGCGAAGTACCATCCATCCATGGATATACCGCACCGCCATCCATGGCTCTTTGCGAAATACCATCCATCCATGGATATATGGCACAATATGTGTTTTCTGATCATGTCAGTACGCCAATTCTGGCGCCAGTGCATGGTGATTCGAGTGGCGTAAGAGGGGCAGCATGGTTGTGGTGAAATTTTAATGACAGTGGCAATAGGTGACAAAAGCGCTTTTATGGCTTTGTATCAAGGTTATTTACAAGGTGTGATGCAGTGGTCTGATTTAGATCAATTGCTTCAGCTATTAAAAGGTCAAACGGACAAAAAGTGGTATGTCTATCATGTGGGTGAGGCGTGTCCTACGACAGCCGTCGGTGCTGAAAAATTGACTGTGTTTTTAACTGAAATTGATCTGTTACTGAAAAAAGAACACGATGAAGATTACTGTGGAATTGTTTATGTTAATGATCCGCAAGACCCTAAACTGATTAAAATTTACGACCCAAATAATTTGGGTATGGTGTGTGGTTTTAGTGAAAAACCTCCCTTACCAGGTTGGGTGCTAAGTGTTGAAAAGCCAGAAGACCTTGTCTTAGCATTTCCACCCGTAGCATCACGTAAGCGTTGGTGGAAAAGGATTTTTAGTTAAAGCCACACATAAGACTCAATCAATTAACAGAAGCACCCTTAATATTATGAAAATAGATGAGTTGATAGATCAAATCGATAAGCTGGTGAGTGTGCCCGATGTGTATTATCGTTTAGAAAGTTTAATAGAAAGCCCAAAATCCACAGTATCTGATTTTCAGCAAGTGCTGGGCGCAGATATGGATTTGTGCGCGCGTTTATTAAACATCGCTAACAGTGCTTTTTATAGTTTGCCAATGCAAATTGATAGCATTGAAAAAGCCATCACTATTATAGGCACACGCCAAATTAGAGAAATGGTATTAGTGACGGCGGTGATGAAAACATTTAATAGTTTGCCGCTTAATGTGGTGGACATGAATTCGTTTTGGAAACACAGCATTGCCGTGGGTGTCATGTCTAAACACATCGCGCAAGGTAGCCGCATGGCACAAGCGGATAAGATTTATGTGCCCGGTTTATTGCATGATATTGGCCGATTGGTGCTGTATATAAAGTGCCAAGAGGAGATGACGTTATTGTTTCATAAGCGTGATGCAGAAGACGTGTCTTTGTTAGCCCTAGAAGAAGATTATTTTGGCTTCACTCATGCCGAAGTAGGTGGCAAACTGTTGCGAAAATGGAATGTGCCTGAATCAATTATAGAGCCTGTGATGCAGCATCATCAGCCGCATAATTCGTTTGAATACCATCGCCAATCATGTGCTATTTATCTCGCAGATATGGTGGTGATGCAGCATGAGTTTGGCCATAGTGGTGAGGCTCATATTAAGGAGATTGACCCATCAATTCTTAAAGAGTTAGATTTAACATTGCCGCAACTGGATGAAATTTGGCAACATGCTAAAGAAGAAATTAGTGATATAAGCTGTCAGTTTTTAAAGCATTAGGCGTTAAATAAATCAAAGCAACCAAAGCGTTGCAAGGCCTAAGAAGGCCAATATGCCAACCACATCAGTAATCGTGGTTAATACCACGCCCCCTGCAAGAGCAGGGTCTATATTATACTTTTTCATTAACACTGGAATAATTGCGCCTGCTAGCGCACCAAATAATAAATTAACGATTAACGCTAGGCCAATAATGATGCCGAGCCGATAATCATCGAACCAAAGAAACGTCGAAGCAGCGACGATAAAGGCCCAAACTAATCCATTTAAAAAACTCACCGCTAATTCTTTTTTAATCAGTGAACGATAATTAGATCGTCCGAGTTGATTGAGTGCTATGGCTCTAATGACAATGGTCAGCGTTTGTGAGCCAGCTACGCCACCCATGCTGGGCACAATGGTGATGAGAATAGCTAGGGCGACAATTTGATCTAAAGTGGCTTCAAAAAAGCCAATCACCCAAGCGGCAAGAAAGGCGGTGCATAAGTTGACGCCGAGCCAAAGTGCTCTGCGCCGAGCGCTGGGGATAATGGGTGCGAAAAGGTCGTCTTCTTCGGATAAGCCTGCACTGCTCATAATGCTGTGCTCACCCTCATCACGAATAACATCGACCACGTCATCAATGGTGATACGCCCGATTAATTTACCATCTTTACTGATGACAGGAGCGCTGATGAGATTGTCATCTTCAAATCGTCGCGCCACAATATTGTCTTCAGTGTCGGCATCAATGGCAGTAATATCGCTGAGCATGATATCGGTAACTAATGACTTAGTTTGTTGGGTGAGTAGATCGTTTATTAATAAAACCCCCAAATATTTATCATGCCGATTAGTAACAAACAACTGATCTGTGTGGGCGGGCAATTCATTGCGAATTCGAAGGTACCTGAGCACCACATCTAGGCTGACATCAGCGCGAATGGTGATGTGGTTTAAATCCATCAAGCCGCCAGCGGTTTCATCATCGTACGCTAACACTGGCTCTAAACGCTTTAGTTTTTGCTTGTCTAAGATGGTGAGGGTACGCGCCAGTTTTTCGGCAGGCAGATCTAAAATTAAGTCAGCTTGATCATCAACATCTACCAGTGTTTCGATAATGATTGCAATTTTTTTCTCGGATTGCTGGTTAATATAATTGAGACGAGCCTCTTCACCAATTTCGAGCAGGATGTTGCCAATTTTTTTAAAGTGGATATTAGGCCAGATAAGTGCGCGTGATTGGGGTGGTAGAGACTCTAAAATATCAGCAATTTGAGCAGGCGTACTGTCTTGCAACAGGCATTCAATTTTTGTTTCGTCAGAGCGCTCTATGGCGTGTTGAATATTGGCGCGTAACTGTTCGTTGTGTTGTTCTGGCATGACGTTATTTTATGCGTTAAGAGCTACCAAGTGTAGGCTTAAAGCATAGCTTAAAAAACAAGAAATACTGAAGAATGTGGTTTAAAACTATTGTTCTTCGTCGAAATAATTGTTAATTAACTCAATAATAGCGGTGTTGCACTTGGCTTCGTCGCTACCATTCACTTCTAGGGTTAGTTCGGTGCCTTTGCTGGCGGCTAACATCATTACGCCCATAATGCTTTTGGCATTAATGCGCTGACCATTTTTATCTAAAAATACATCACTAGAAAAATGATTGGCAATGGTGACAAATTTAGAAGCGGCTCGAGCATGAAGCCCCAGTTTATTGATAATAGTGACAGTTGTGGTGATCATACTGGTTATTCTATAACAATACTTTTTTGAGCGCTATTAGCAGCTTGTTGGGTGATGGAGTGAAGAGGCTCATTGATTATTTCAACCACTTTTAACAACATAGCTATATTTAATCCAGTGATGATTTTTACATTTTTTTGATCACTGAAATATTTAATTAAGTTATAGGGCGTTGCGCCATAGAGATCGCAAAGGATGAGTTTTTGTTCGTTATCACTACAGTTTTTTACGGCCGCATTGACTTGATCGGCATAGCCACCCAGTTGTTGTGGTGTGAGATCAGAAGGAATAGAAATACATTGAATTTGAATCTG
>CAZORZ010000185.1:0-3603 GCA_964582255.1 uncultured Gammaproteobacteria bacterium
ATATGGAATTGATTACCATTTCTGATATTTTAAAAGACGTTGAATTTAAAGTGTTCTCTGGCCCAGCCAGCAGTGAAGATGGTCGTGTTGCTGCCTTAAGAGTGCCAAACGGCACGAGCTTATCGCGTAAAGACATTGATGGTTACACCAATTTCGTAGCGCGTTATGGCGCTAAAGGCTTGGCATACATTAAATGTAATGACGTGAGTAAAGGTCGTGAAGGTTTGCAGTCACCCATTCTTAAATTTTTACCTGATGAAGCAATCACTGAAATTATTGAACGCACAGGCGCACAAACGGGCGACATAGTGTTCTTTGGAGCGGATAAAACCAAGGTGGTTAATGAATCTTTAGGCGCATTACGTTGCAAGCTTGGCGAAGATATGGGATTAATCAACGAAGGCTGGAAATTTTTGTGGGTGATAGACTTCCCCATGTTTGAATATGATGAAAATGCGAAGCGTTGGAATGCATTGCATCACCCGTTCACCGCGCCTTCATGCTCATTAGAAGAGCTAAAAGAAAATCCAGGAGCAAGCTTATCGCGTGCTTATGACATGGTACTAAACGGTACTGAATTAGGTGGCGGCTCAATTCGTATTCATAAAACGGATATGCAGCAACAAGTGCTTGAAACATTGGGTATTGACGAGCAAGAAGCGGAAGATAAATTTGGCTTTTTACTAGAGGCGTTAAAGTATGGTTGCCCTCCACATGGCGGCATCGCTTTTGGTTTAGATCGCTTAATCATGTTAATGACGGGGGCTAAATCTATTCGAGACGTGATGGCCTTCCCTAAAACCCAAACCGCTTCTTGTTTATTGACCTCGGCACCTTCTCCAGTCAGTGATCGCCAGTTAAAAGAGCTGTCGATTCGAGTGCGTAAACCTCAGGTAACAGAAGAAGAATAAAGGAAACGCTATGACAGCCGCATTAGATATAATTGATTTTGCTACGCTAGATGATAAAACATGTGATGAACGTATCGCTGCCGCTAAGGCTAAGCTTGGTGATCGGGTGGTCATTTTAGGCCATCACTATCAACGTGACGAAGTGTTTAAATATTCTGACTTTACCGGAGATTCGCTAAAGTTATCACGTGAAGCCGCTAAATCGAATGCTGAGTTTATTGTCTTTTGCGGTGTGCATTTTATGGCCGAGGTGGCGGATATTTTGTCCCGCCCTAATCAAGCGGCGATATTACCTGACCTATCTGCAGGTTGTTCTATGGCAGATATGGCTAATCTGCAAAAAGTTGAAGCTGCTTGGCAACAGCTAGCCACGGTGATAGAGCCTGACGAATGTGTCACGCCGGTGACTTATATTAATTCTGATGCGAATTTAAAGCATTTTTGCGGATCGCATAATGGTGTGGTGTGTACCTCTACCAATGCTCAAAAGATTCTGGAATGGTCGTTTTCTAAGCGCGAAAAAGTGTTGTTTTTTCCTGACCAGCATCTTGGGCGTAACACGGGCTTTAACATGGATATCCCGTTAGACAAGATGGTGATATGGGATTATGACTTACCCATGGGTGGTTTGAGCGAACAGCAAATCAAAGAGGCAAAAATCATATTGTGGAAAGGCTTTTGTTCAGTCCATCAAATGTTTAAACCGTCACAAATTGAGCAATTTAGAAAACAAGTGCCTGATGGCAAGGTGATTTCTCACCCTGAAGCTAGCTTTGAAGTCTGCCAAGCATCTGACTATGTGGGCTCAACAGAATACATTAATAAAGTGATCGCTGATTCACCTAATGGCACTCATTGGTTGGTCGGTACAGAGCTAAATATGGTGAATCGTTTGCATGAGCAAATGAAGCCACAAAATAAGACCATTCAATTTATGTCACCCACCTTGTGCATGTGCTCTACCATGTTTCGTATTGACCCTCAGCACTTAGCATGGGTGTTAGAAAATTTAGTCGCAGGCAAGGTGGTTAATCAAATTACAGTGGCCGATGAGGTTGCTAGTAATGCGCGTATTGCATTGAATCGGATGTTAGAAATTTCTGAGTCGCTTTAGTAAATGACCACTCGTATCTCATCATTACATCACACTAAAGCGACTCAAACTATGTCGCTGATTGGTGATTATGGTATGAGTGAGTTTGTGTTGCGTCGTGGGGGTCATCTTAGCGAAGTCACAATGGCTTATGAGTCATGGGGTGAATTATCCCCTAATGGTGATAATGCTATTTTGATTTTTACCGGGCTTTCACCGACCCCTCATGCCGCGTCATCGGCACTAGATCCCAGCTCAGGTTGGTGGGAATACATGATTGGATCAGGTAAAGCGATTGATACTGATCGTTTTTATGTGATTTGCGTTAATTCATTAGGTGGTTGTTTTGGGTCGACAGGGCCGATGTCACTTAACCCCAAAACGGGCAAGGCTTACGGGCTTGATTTTCCTGAATTGTCCATTGAAGACATTGCTAAAGCAGGTCATCACCTGTTACAAGAGCTAGAAATTGATCATTTACATTCAGTGATTGGCCCATCAATGGGTGGCATGATTGCGCTGGCCTATGCCTTACAATATCCCGATGAAATTGACTATATGATTAATATTTCGGCTGCGTGTAGAGCATTGCCATTTACGATTGCAATGCGTTCGTTGCAACGTGAGATCATTCGTTGTGATGGCTTATGGAATGGCGGTGATTATTACGAAGGTGAGCAGCCATTAAGCGGCATGGCCTTAGCGAGAAAGCTGGGCTTGGTATCATACCGAGCGGCTGAAGAATGGCATCAGCGTTTTGATCGGGCGCGCATTGATAAAGACCAACGCAGTGGCGAACCGTTTGAACTTGAGTTTCAAGTTGA
Source organism: uncultured Gammaproteobacteria bacterium (assembly GCA_964582255.1). Taxonomy (GTDB): domain Bacteria; phylum Pseudomonadota; class Gammaproteobacteria; genus CAYZQE01. The sequence goes on from CAZORZ010000185.1 coordinate 2,829, forward strand.
GTCGTATTTAGATTATAACGCCAAAAAGTTTATCCATACCTTCGATGCCAATAGCTATTTATATATGTCACGGGCAATGGATTGGTTTGATGTAGCCGATCATGGTGGTTCAGTGAACGCTGGATTAGCTAAAATTCACACCAAAAAGGCACTGATTATTGGTGTCACAACAGATATTTTGTTTCCAGTCATACAGCAACAAGAAATGGCTGAAGGTTTAAAAAACGTAGGTCGAAATGTGGACTATGTCGAGTTAGATTCAATCAGTGGACATGATGCCTTTTTAGTCGATAAGGATAACTTTTCACCGATTATCCAAAACTTTTTAACCAACTGCTAAAACTCTAAAAGTGCGATGTCATCGTCTCTAATGATGGCTTTTATTTTTTTGTCAGCCACTAATAATTGATAATTCGCAACGCAGTTACGGCCATTTGCTTTGCAAAAATATAGCGCCCTGTCTGCTCTAGCAATAGTTTCATCAATGCTTAAACTAGCGTCGAATGTAGTGAAGCCAATACTGATAGTGACTTGATTAATTTTAGGAAATGAGTATTGAGCAACATTCTCTCTAAAGCGTTCTAACACGGTATGAGCCACGTCCTCGTCGGCATTCATTAGTACCACAGCAAATTCTTCGCCGCCATAACGAAAAAGTAAGTCATTATCTCTAAATGAATCTTCCATTAATTGCGCGAGTTGAAGCAATACCTCATCGCCATACAAGTGGCCAAATGAGTCATTAATATTTTTAAAATGATCAATGTCGATCATC
>CAZORZ010000186.1:0-3600 GCA_964582255.1 uncultured Gammaproteobacteria bacterium
GAAGATAACGTGATGAATAAAAACATGGTTGAACTGCATCAGGCTTTTAAGAAAACTCAGGGTTATAGCGAGCTGGAGATAAGCCAAAAACGCACATCACTAGAAAATTTTTTAGTACCTGATTCAATCGAAATTAATGTACAACGCTTAAAAAATGTTGGTTTTACTCAAGTTATGCAATGTTTTCAGTGTCTAAATTTCGTATCTTTTATAGCGATTAAATAATTAACTTTTTTATTTTCATCAAATTTACTCCATTACCGCGTTGAAAGTACTCAAATACACATGTATGTTCCGTCCTTTCGCTTTGAACGGAACAAAATTTGACTCAAATTATGAGTTGTTGGCACATCTTTGTGCAGCATTGCTCCGACAAAGTTTGTATTCGCTATGTTCTTGCACCGCTATAACTCACTGAGTAGTGATACCAATAATGACCGATTTTAATTTTTCTACACGGATCGCAGATGATTTAGTAGACAGTGATTTTAGCGATTTTTCCGATTTTATAAATGAACGCATTCAACAGCAATTATGCGCCGATAATCATGGCGATTTCACGCGTTGGTCTTCTGCATTAAATAACCCTATAGAAATATCCAGTGTTAGTTTAGATGTGTCATCCAGTGCTATTAGCATTAATGGTTCGCAGCAAAAAAGTGAGGATTTAAAAGCTAAATTACAGCAATTAATACCTTGGCGAAAAGGTCCATTTAAGGTGTCAGATATTTTTATTGACTGTGAATGGCGGTCAGACTTTAAATGGAATCGTATTAAACACCATGTTGATTTAGGCAATAAGCGAGTGTTGGACATTGGTTGTGGTAATGGCTATCACTGTTGGCGAATGCTAGAACAAAAACCAAAATGGGTGTTAGGCATCGACCCTAATTTATTGTTTAATTTACAGTTTCGATTTATTAATCAATATGCACAGCGAGATGATATCGAAGTGATTCCTTTAGGCATTGAGCATCTACCGATTAATATGAAATTTTTTGATACGGTGTTCAGCATGGGGGTGTTATATCATCGCAAATCACCAATGGATCATCTGTATGAATTACGGTCTTTATTAGCAAAAGGTGGTGAATTAATTTTAGAAACATTGGTTATTGATGGTGGTGAAACTGATGTCTTAGTGCCTCAAGGACGTTATGCAAAAATGAAAAATGTATGGTTTATACCCAGTGTTGCCGCTTTATGTTTGTGGCTAAAAAAAGTAGGGTTTAGCGAGGTGGCTGTGTTGGATGTTAGCATCACGACGGTTGAAGAGCAGCGGGCGACTGATTGGATGCTGTTTGAATCGTTGGTAAATTACTTAGATGATGGAAACCCTTCATTAACCATCGAAGGATATCCAGCGCCAAAGAGAGCCGTTATTTCAGCAAAGATTTAAACGGAGACGATTTTATTACGACCTGAATCTTTAGCCGTATAAACGCCTTGGTCAGCACGGGAAAATAACGATTCAAAGCTTTCATCGGGATCATCGGATAATGTAGTAATACCGATACTGGCGGTAATTCTTAGGTCATGTGGTTTCAGCGCTTCAATATCGGCCCTTAAAGATTCAGCTTTTAGGGCTGCATATTCTTGATCGCAGTGGTTGAGTAATATAACAAATTCTTCGCCGCCAAATCGGGCGACTAAATCGCCCTCGCGAAATGATTTATTGAGTAAATTACCAATGGCCTCTAACACCACATCGCCTGCCGCATGACCATGTGTGTCATTTACTAATTTAAAATGATCAAGATCAATAACGAATAAACTAACAGGATAATGGTGGCGTTTAGCCTGAGAAATAAATTTATCCGAAAATTCCATTAAGCTGTGTCGGTTATGGCAGCCGGTGAGTTTATCAGTAGTGGCTAAGTTATAGAGTTCTCTGCGTTGATCATGAACCTTATCGAGTAGGCGTTTATTAGTGATGAGATTATTAACTCGCACTTCAAGTTCTTCTAATAAAATTGGTTTTTTAAGGTAGTCATTAACTCCACTGCGGAATAAGGCAAGGCGATGTTTATCATCGTTATGAGGGGTGATCGCCATAAGCGGAATCAAGCCTCTGGCATCCTCTATTTTACGTATTTTTTCAACTAGGTCATGCCCAGTCATATCACCTTCAAGGTTGTTATCGGTGATGACTAAATCAATCGCCTCTTTATCCGAGCCATAGGAAATTTCGTCATTAAATGAAGCCCATGCCTCGTCAGCGCTGGTGAAATGAACAAGCCGATATCTAGTGGATTCGAAGTGTTTAATAACCGTTGAAGCAATGTCGGGAGATTCTTCAACTAAATAAATTTTACCTTCAAAGAAAGTGGGGTCGAGTTTAAGCTCAATGAAATGAACAATTTGATCGGATAACTGCTGAATATTTTTTTTATGGATGACATCAGCAATGCGATTAGGGAAATCAGTGTAGTCAGTATTTTTGTCGTTGCTCAATAATAAAATGGGTGTATCTTTATTGAGACCTTGTTGACAGCTATCTGCAATGTCTAATCCAGAACCATCCTCTAAAAAAAGGTTGGTCATAATAAGATCGTATTGGGTGGATTTTAAAAATGCATGAGCCGAATGCAGGGTGCTACAAATATCATTTTCAAAATCCTGTTGCCCTAAAATATTATCTATAAGCTGTCGATAAAGGCGGCTATTTTCTATAATCAATGATTTCATGGAAGTAGAGGTAATTATTTTATATATTATCTGCTATTTATGGCACATTTTTTAAAAAATACAACCTTTGATTTACGCTATACGATTGTGTTAATAAGGCTATTCTGTTAGCATCTCTCGCCTTCAAATATCACTAGACATTACACTTTAAGGATCAAATGAGCCAATTTATATTTATCACTGGAGGCGTTGTCTCATCATTAGGTAAGGGTATAGCCGCGGCTTCTTTGGCATCTATTTTACAGGCTAGAGGGTTAAGTGTGAACATGCTTAAACTCGATCCATACATCAATGTTGATCCAGGTACTATGAGCCCATTTCAGCATGGTGAAGTCTATGTGACTGAAGATGGTGCTGAAACGGATTTAGACTTAGGTCATTATGAGCGTTTTGCGAACATAAAAAGTAGCCAGTCTAGTAACTACACGACCGGCCGCATCTATAAAACAGTCATAGAAAAAGAACGTCGTGGTGAATACCTTGGCGGTACTGTTCAAGTTATTCCGCATATCACTGATGAGATTAAAAGTTCGGTGTTAAAAAGCACAAATGATGCCGATATCGTTTTGGTTGAAATAGGTGGGACTGTTGGTGATATTGAATCTTTACCTTTTTTAGAGGCTATTCGTCAATTAGGAGTTGAGTTAGGGCGTAAAAATGCAATTTTCATGCATTTGACTTTAGTGCCCTATATTCCGGCTGCTGGCGAAATTAAAACTAAGCCAACGCAGCATTCAGTTAAAGAGTTACGGTCGATTGGAATACAGCCAGATATCCTTTTGTGTCGTGGCGATCGCCTCTTGCCTGACGATGAACGTAAAAAAATTGCCTTATTCACTAATGTTGAAATTACATCGGTTATTTCCGGCGTCGATGTCGATCATATCTATAAAATCCCACGTGAATTACATG
>CAZORZ010000187.1:0-3593 GCA_964582255.1 uncultured Gammaproteobacteria bacterium
ATCATAATGCTCATCTAACTCTTCAAAGACAGGCTTAATTTTTCCCTCTTCAAGTGCGTTATGCAGCTCTATGGCATTAATAATATTGTCTATTTCATGCTGCTCAATTGCTAAACACTCTATCAGCTCAACCACGCCCAACTCGATGGCTTGAGCAAAATGAGTATAAATAGCCCCTATTGTCATATCGCGTTGCTTGGCAATGGCATCAACACCTAAGTCCTTCTGATAGAGAATAAGCGTCTGATGAACTGTGTCTGATAGGTTATTATCGAATAATGGATCTTTGGGATATTGTTGTAGCAGCTCGATAAAATCATCACCATAGCTGTACAATTTTTGCTCACCGACTCCGCTAATAGTCGCAAAACCCTCTAAATTAGTAGGTCTAATGCTTAACATGGATAACAGTGTGCTGTCGTGAAATATCACATAAGGTGGTACGCCTTGAGCCTGAGCCAACTCTAAACGCAAGCCCTTTAGCGCTTCCCATAAGGGCTCATCAATGGCTGAAACAGCTGATTTAATGCGTTCTTTTTTCTGCTTGGTTTTACTTTCGCTCATTTTTCTAAGCTCTAGCGTTTGCTCACCTTTTAATAACGGCTTGGCTTTTTGAGTTAGCTTCAAGCCACCATATTGCTCAACATCAACATTTAAAAAACCATGTGAAATAAGTTGCCGATAAAGCGATCGCCACTGTTTTTGATTAATATCTGCACCTATGCCAAAGGTACTGACCTGATCATGACCAAACTGTTTAATGCGATCATTTTCTTTGCCGACCAACACATCGACTAAATAACTCACGCCAAAACGCTGCCCAGTACGAAACACGCATGACAGTGCTTTTTGCGCATCAACGGTGGCATCCCATGTTTGCGGTGGAATTTGGCAATTATCGCAATTGCCACAGGGTTGTTTGAGCTCTTCGCCAAAATAAGCCAGCAATGTTTGGCGCCGACATTGAGTGAGCTCACAAAAACCCAGCATCGCATCCAGCTTATGGCGCTGCACGCGTTTTTGCTGCTCATTTGCGGATGAATCTTCGGTAAATTTTCGCAACGTAATCACGTCGTTTAAGCCATAGCTCATCCAAGCATTGGATGGCTGTCCATCACGCCCTGCTCGGCCTGTTTCTTGATAATAGGCTTCCATGCTTTTGGGTAAGTTCAAATGTGCTACAAAACGTACATCAGGTTTATCTATGCCCATGCCAAAGGCGATAGTGGCCACGATAATAATATTATCTTCACGTAAAAATCGTTGTTGATTGAGCTTACGTTGATCGGCAGACATGCCTGCATGATAGGCTAAAGCTTCGCGCCCTTGGCCGCATAACCACAGTGCTATGTCGTCTACTTTTTTTCGCGATAGGCAATAAATAATACCTGAGTCTTCGCCATGTTGATTGCTAATAAATTGCCATAATTGAGTTTTAGCATTTAACCCTTCACTAATTTCATAACGAATATTGGGGCGATCAAAACTGCTGATAAATTGTTGCGCTTGTTGCAGCTGCAACTGCTCTACTATTTCGAGCCTTGTGCGTTCATCGGCTGTTGCGGTTAAGGCAATGCGTGGCACATTTGGGAAATGCTGAGATAATAATGACAGTTGCTGATATTCAACGCGAAAATCATGCCCCCATTGCGACACACAATGCGCTTCGTCAATGGCAAACAAGGCCACTTGAGCTCGTTTTAATAGCGCTAATGTATAGGGTGTTAGTAATCGCTCTGGTGCTAAATACAGACAATCTAGCTCACCATTAAGTAACTGTTGCTCTATCTGCTGGCTTTGCTGATGCGTCTGAGATGAGTTTAAAAAAGCGGCGTTTATGCCTAATTGGGTCAGTGCATCGACTTGATCTTGCATCAAGGCGATCAGTGGTGACACGATAATACCCACACCATCACGGACTAATGATGGAATTTGATAACACAGTGATTTACCACCGCCTGTCGGCATAAGCACTAAGGCATCGTCACCGTTTAATAGGGTTTCGATAATGGTCTGTTGTTGATGACGAAACTGCTCGTAACCGAACGTCGCTTGCAATATTTCTTGTGCGTGTTGAATTGACATATTGTTTATAAATCCATCGGATCAACATCAATCCGCCATTTGGTAAGTTTGGGTTTTTTAAGGCGCAATAAGTCTGGCATGAGTTGCTTTACGGCTTGGCGTAGCTGTTTAATATTTTTACTGTGGCAATGCATTTGTGCTCGATAACGACCCTGTTGTTTTTTTAAATACGAGGGGAACGGCCCAACACATTGTAATTCAGAAAATTCCCGTTGTTCAAATTGATCTTTGATCTTCTGCAATATTTCTTCAGCCAACATTAATGCGGGGGCATCCGCGCGAAACGTAATGACCTTTAAATACGGCGGCAAGCCAAATAACGCTCGGTCTTGTAATAGGTTTTTAGCAATACTGCGATAGTCTTGCTTCACTAAATCAGCCATCATTTCATGCTCTGGAAAATCTGTTTGCAATAATACTTCACCGGCCTTGTCTCCGCGTCCAGCACGACCTGACACTTGGATGACTGTTTGCGCTAATCGCTCAGTGGCTCGATATTGAGTGCTAAATAATCCTTGGTCCATATTTAAAATTCCGACCAAGGTAATGCCCGCATAATCATGCCCCTTAGCCAGCATTTGAGTACCGATGTAAATACCTGATTGTCCTGATTGCAGCAAGGCTAATTTTTGCTCAAACTCATCTTTTAAACGTGTGCTATCACGGTCGATACGCTCAACCAGCACGTCTGGAAATAACTGTTTTATTTTCTCTTCTAACTGCTGGGTGCCGATGCCATAATGCTGAATATCTTCACTGCCACAGCTTGTGCATTTACGGGGAATCACTTGCTGTTCGGCACAGTGGTGACAGATCATCTTATTCACCGATCGATGCAGGGACATTGGCGCTTCGCACTCCGTACAAATTTTTCGCCAGCCACATTCATGGCACATTAATATGGGTGCGAAACCTCTGCGATTTAAAAACAAAATAATCTGCCCATTCTCTTCTAAATGTCGGGCTATGGCTTTGCGTAACGGGACAGAGCAACCCGCTTGCAAGGGTTTATCCAAAGTATTAATAATGTGCATCTGCGCTAATTTAGAGTTTTTAGCTCGGCTATTAAGCTCGTAGTGCTTATAAACCTGACCACGGCAGTTGTTAAGAGTTTCTAATGACACTGTTGCTGAGCCCATCACGACAGGGATATCCAGCATTTGGGCGCGTTTCACCGCGCAATCTCGACCATGATAATACACTCCGTCTTCTTGTCGATAAGAGCTGTCATGCTCTTCATCAATCACGATCAAACCTAAGTTTTTAAACTCTACAAATACCCCAGAGCGTGTTGCGATTAAGATTTTAGCCGCACCTCTTTTAGCTTGATCCCAAGCAACGTAACGCTGCCATGCTGTTTTACCCGAATGAATAACTGCTACCTCAGAGCCAAAACGCAAACAAATACGTTTGATAAAAGCATTGGTTAGCCCTATCTCAGGCAACATAAACAGCACTTGCTGACCTTTATCTAAGACTTGCTGCATCACATCAAAATAAACTTCTGT
>CAZORZ010000188.1:0-3590 GCA_964582255.1 uncultured Gammaproteobacteria bacterium
TAGTCCATGCAATATTTACTTTTCTAGTCTCTTTCAAATGTTCTGGTAAATTCTTGTAATTTCCACCATCGGGTACTAATGAAATAATTTCAACTGTTTTTTCTTTATGTTCAGTTAATTGGTGATTAAATAAGTATTTTGAGCCATTTCTAACTTTTTTTTGATAATTAGAAGTGGGAGGCAATGGGTATTTAGTCCCATCAGCAATTGAGGCATCTGGTAAGTCTGAGATTGCTTCCTCAGACGTTATTTTTCGTTTATCAATTAGTTTAGGGAACTCAAAATAAGCATTATTTTTTATACCAATAAAAAATGCTCTTTTTCTATTTTGTGGCACGCCATAGTCAGATGACATTAGTACCTGGCAAGTAACATTATAACCAAGACTCGCAAAGTCTTTAATTATTTTAGATTTTACAGCACCTTTTCCCATAGAAAGGATATTTGGAACATTTTCCATAACAAATGCTTTAGGCTTAAAAAAATCAACAAACCGTACAAATGACTTATATAAACCATTTCGCTCATCCTCTATAACTCTCTTACCTGCGATTGAAAATCCTTGGCATGGAGGTCCACCAATAATAACATCTATCTCATCAACACCAATTTCTGCTGGGTCTAATAATGATAAATCATTTTTAAGAGTGATAGCGTTTTTATGGTTGTTCTTAAAAGTGAGTAACGCATCGCTCCAATCATCTATACCCAACATTATTTCAAAACCAGCTTGCTCAAAGCCTAGAGACATACCGCCACAACCTGAAAATAAATCTAAAACTGTTTTCTTCTTAATATCTGACATTTAACTTTTCCTTTTTATCGCTGGTATTTCAATCTATTGCACATAATATGATGAACAAATCTCATTTCGTTTAGCTTTTTAGAAGCGCCCTTTATTTAAAAGCTTCGAAGTATTTTATCCAATTTATTTAATTCTTTAAGTATGTTTTTAGTAAAGTCGTTATCAAAATCTGTCATTTGAGTGGCTTTGATGAGTAAACTTTTTAACTTTGGCAAGTTAGCATAACAAGTTGTTCCCTCTAATTTATGTTTTGTTGTTTTAAACAGCTCGATATTTTTGTGCTTGAAAGCGACGTTAAAGTTTTCTTGATAAACGGGTATTTCTTTCAGCAGTAATTGAAATACCTGCTCTACTAAATCTTTATTATTACCAGATAGTTTAAGTGTGCCCTCATAGTTGATCGAGACCAGTTGTGCTTCGGACGTCTTTTTAAGACGAATGGCTGTTTTATCTTGGTTGATGATATTGGCGAGTACTTCTTCATCAATGGGTTTGCTGATGTAGTCATCAAAACCTATTTTTCTTAAGCGATTTTCTTCTTCTGGCAAGGCATTCGCCGTTAAAGCAATTATGGGGGTGCCTTTATTAGTAGGGGCTTTTCTTAACATTTTCATACCATCAATGCCGTCATATTCGGGCATTTGAATATCCATTAATACGAGATCAAATGGATAGCGCTGATAGGCATCCAATGCATTAAGTGCGCTGTTTGCTTGGGTAGCCTTATGTCCCCATTGAGTGAGTAGCTCAAATGCAAAAGTTAAATTTATTTCATTGTCATCGACGATTAAAATACGTTTGCTATCGGGTTTTTGTGGAGGCTGTATGTCGTCATGACTAGGTGCTTGTTGCGCCGCTAGAATACTTGTCGTGAGTTGGGCTGAATGAGTGGTTGACGATAAAAAAAAGCAGCCTTCATAGGCTGTTTTTTGTTTGTAATCTATATTCATGATTTTACATTGATGTTTAAAATCATGAATTAAGCTAGAGCAATGTTGTTCTGGCATATGCCTATTATCAATGACTAGGTATTGAATGTGCTTTAGCGATAAAGCGATACTTTTATGGGCTTGTACTAACTCTTCATCGCTGGATATTATTGATGTTTCGGTCATCAACTCAGCACGGGTAAACAAAGATTGTAGCTCTGAAATATTAACATTTTTGGAGGACACCAAAAAAAATAGGTCGTCTCCTAAACGGTTGTTGACGGTGGTTGAGATAGTCTTGTCAATTCTAATCGGTAGGGTCAGGCTAAAGGTGGAGCCAATAGACTTTTTACTGGATAAGGTGATGTCTCCTTTCATTAATCGTGCTAGTTTTCGAGAAATAACGAGTCCCAAACCAGTGCCAGAGTAGCGGCGATTGGTTTCTGATTCTATTTGTTGAAAGGCATTAAACAGTTGAGATTTATCTTTGTCATTAATACCAATGCCGGTGTCATTAATATCGAATTGTATTTGATCATCATCGGTATCGGGTAAAAATATTTTGATCTGGATATAACCTGTATTGGTAAATTTAATGGCATTACCGATTAGATTGATTAATATTTGTTTTAAACGAGTTTGGTCACCATAAATATGTCTAGGAACATCAGAATAGATACTTAAATAGATATCAATGCTTTTTTCTAGAGCGGCTGGAAAGAATTGATCGCGGACACTTTCTATACTATCAATTAGGTCAAAGGAATGAGTCTCAATAGATAATTTACCAGATTCAATTTTTGAAAAATCTAATATCTCATTAACAATAGTGATGAGATCAGTTGAAGATTGTTGAATGATTTTGGTAAATCGTTTTTGTTCGTCATTTAATGGGCTTTTAGACAATAATCCAATAAAGCCTTTAATGCCATTAATGGGCGTACGAATTTCATGGCTCATATTTGCTAAAAAGCTGGATTTTATCTTATTGGCTTTTAGGGCATCGTTTTTTGTAGATTCTAATTCAGCGTTTTTATTTTCTAATTCACTCACCATATCCATTAGCTTTAATGTCGCATTTTTAATTTTTATATCCAATTGAATGCGGTTAGCTAACAAAGACTGAGTCATATTGTTAAAGCCTTCTTGTAAGATGCCTATTTCATTGGGCTCAATATTTTTTATAGTGTCTCCAAGGTTACCTTTTTCAGCATTTTGTATGTGAAGGAGTAATTCGTAGATAGGCGTGGTGATTTGTTTGGCGAAAACAGCAACAAAAAAGAACGCAACAATGAATATTAAAATTGAAAATAAGGCTGCGTTTTTAAGCGCAGAATTGGCTTTTTCTGTAATTAGATTTTTTGACAAATAGAGGTGTAGAAAACCTATGTTTTGTTGCTCGCGATTATCACTCTCTAATTCAAAAATATCCGTGGTATAAATTTGTGAGTTGCTGATATTTTTTTTAAAATAGAGGTATTGTTGGGTGTTTTCGGGGCGAAAATTTATATTGCTATGCTGAGCAATAGAGATACCATTTTCATTGTGCACGGATATAAAAGTGACATACTCTCGTTTAAATGCCTTGCTAATCAGTTCATCTATTTTGTCATAATCTCCAGAAATTAAATAAAATTCCGACGCTTCAGCAAGTTGTTCTGAAATTAAGTGACCATTATCATTGAGTGTCGCTGTCGCGCTATCAACGCTTGATTTAATGTGATACCACGAGAAAATAATTTCGAAAACCAATAGAGGTAACAGCGCTAAGATAATTAAGCGAGATGTGATAGACAGCCTAATGTGGTTACTCATTGTCTAACCGCATGATGTTGATAGCTTCTAATAGTTCATTA
>CAZORZ010000189.1:0-2739 GCA_964582255.1 uncultured Gammaproteobacteria bacterium
CATGTATAAAAAATTACGTGTACGAGGTAATTCGTGAATTTTTAATACCAGTTTGCTGTTCAGCCGTTTGCCAGCCCATTCCTCCATATAAAAGCGTTCAATATAGGCTGGATCATCTTCATAATTAACCGAAGGCGTTTTCATCGCAAAATATTCGCCGCTCTCTTTATCTCGTACTTTATACAACTGAGCCGTGGTACTGGCGTAAATCTCTTCAAGAATTTCATAGCCATCCACTGTCATGCCAGGGCCTAAATGAGGGGGAAATGGCAGTTTTGACAAGCGCGAAAACACCTCGCTTTCATCTTGACTGGGCAATTCAACAATACGCACTAATTGCACAGTGACATTATCGTGACTTTTTGCCGTTAAAGCTTGCTCAACGATATGGTTTGCGTGCTCATCTAATGAGCTGAATGGTTGCTGCAATAAACTTTTTAACTGCGATGATGACAGATAGTCGTGAATGCCATCGGTGGTCATGAGAAATAAATCATCCACGCGTGTCGATACTGTTTTATGGTCAATATCCAGCAAATAATCAATCCCCATCGCACGACTGAGATAGCTTTTATTGTCTGAGACATTAATCCGATGATCGTTGGTCAGTTGCTCTAAATCATCACCGCGCAGGCGATAAATACGTGAGTCGCCCACATGAAAAAGATGAGCTGTGGTTGATTTTAAAATTAAGGCACTAAAGGTTGTCACCATGCCTCGAACGACATCGTTTTTACTTTGACTTAACAGCCAATTATTAACCGCAGTTAATACCTTACCTGCCGATTTTTTTACCGACCAAGCCTCTGGCGTACTGTAATAATCATTGAGAAATGATTTTACGCATTGCTCACTGGCTTCTGCTGCGAATTCGCAGCTGCCCATACCATCGGCAATAACGCAGCTGATGCCTTTCGTTTCTAGGCTGTCATCACTGGGGATTAGCGCACCATAAAAATCTTCGTTACGCTCTTTAATGCCTTTATCCGAAGCCTGCCCTATCGAAACAGATAAATGCGTTATGTGCTGTTCTGGATCTTTTAACATAATAAACCTTAAGGAATCTCTGATTAAGAGACGTCAATCATTTGTACTGTGCCATCAGGCATAACCTCTGCCGTTTGACCTGAAGGCTCATTTAACAGAAAAATAATGGCTATTAAAACAAATAATGCAGTCGCAGAAATCACCAAAAAGAACGTTTGTGGCAGAGTAAACGATAGCACCGTTAAAAATATTAAACCGCCCACGTTGCCATAAGCACCCACCATTCCAGCGATTTGCCCTGTTAAACGGCGTTGGATTAAAGGTGCCATTGCATACACTGCACCAGAGCCACCTTGAGCAAATAAACCACACAGAACGGTATTAATGACGACCATTGCTACTGCCCATTCTGCAGATACTTGACCCAGCATAAAAAAAGTAATGGCAATGCCAGTAAACAGTATCACCAATGATTTCTTACGCCCTATTCTATCACTTAAAATACCGCCCATTGGTCGAGCTATGAGGTTGATGACAGGATAAATACCCGCTAAAACACCTGCTAACACTAACGATAAACCAAACATATCGGTATAAAACAAAGGCAACATCGACACTAATGCTAATTCTGATCCAAAAGTCACCATATAAGCTAAATCTAGCACTGCCACTTGTTTAAATGAATAACGAAACATCTCTGGCGTTTCTTTTACAAAAACGCCTTTATTGATTGACACGATATTCCAAGCTTGCCAACAATAAACCGCTGTAATGATCGCATAAATACTATAAGAAACGATATTATCTAACCAACCCAAGTTGCCTTCTGATAGCTTCCAAACGACCAAAGCCAAAGCAGCATAGAGCGGTATGGTCATCAGCAAATAAATAACTAAATCTGTTTTACTGGTGACCTCAAGAGCGCCAATCTTTTTCGCCTTAAAATAAGTAGAGCCTTTTGGTGTGTTGCTGACCGTAAAATAAAAAAAGATGCCGTACAATATGGCTACTAAACCCGTCGATAAAATAGCATATCGCCAACCGTCTTCACCGCCATACCAAAAGGCTAGCACAGGTAATAACATGGCAGAGCCTGCCGAGCCAAAATTCCCCCAACCGCCATAAATCCCTTGAGCTAAACCCGTTTGTTTGGCAGGAAACCATTCACCGATTAAACGAATGCCTACCACGAAGCCTGCACCTACAAAACCTAATAAAAGACGCGAAATAGCCAATTCTTCAAATGAATTCGCTAAGGCAAAAGGTATGGTTAAAATACCCGCTAAAATAAGGATAAACGAAAACAGTAAGCGCGGTCCAAAGCGATCCACCAACATGCCGACAATAATTCGAGCAGGAATCGTTAAGGCTAGGTTCATGATTAATATCACCCCGACCTCTTGATCCGATAAGCCGAAACGATCACGTAAAATAACCATTAAAGGCGCATGGTTAAACCACACCATAAACGATATGAAAAAGGCTACCCACGTAATATGCAAGGTTTTCATATTGCCACTAAATGACAATAGGTTTATTTTTGCATTATTCACTTCACTCATTTTCATTCCAAATCAATATTTGCGCTCATGTTAAACAATCTTTTAATCGAATGACAAAATATTAAGACAATCTCTCCGCTCAATAACTTTATGCACCAAAATAGGGCGCTCGGATATTCACAGAGCATAAGCTGCACCAATTTAAGCATTTGCTTATATTTCTCTTCAAATAGACATAATAATTTAAGTT
>CAZORZ010000189.1:2749-3582 GCA_964582255.1 uncultured Gammaproteobacteria bacterium
AGCGATGTAACATACGCCGATCGAAATTACTCAATATTGAGGAACACATGAGCGAAAAAATAGTTTTAATTGGAAATGGCATGGCTGGTGTTCGCACACTAGAAGAGCTGTTTAAAATAAGCGACAAAGAATATGACATTACTGTTATAGGCTCTGAACCCTATAACAACTACAACCGCATCATGCTGTCACCTGTATTAGCTGGCGATAAAACCATTGACGACATCATATTGAATTCTACGCAGTGGTATGAAGAACATAACATCACTTTAGTAACCGGTGACACAGCGACTAAAATTGACCGTGTAAATCGCTCAGTCATCACCGAAAGTGGTAAAGAGTTTGGCTATGACAAGCTTCTCGTGGCGACAGGTTCTAATCCTTTTATCATCCCTATTCCAGGTGCAGACAAAGAAGGCTGCATTGGTTTTAGAGATATAGCAGATGTCGACACTATGTTGGCAGCGGCTAAAACAGGTAAAAATGCTGTCGTCATCGGTGGTGGCTTATTAGGCCTAGAAGCGGCTAACGGTTTAATGCTGCAAGGCATGAACGTCACGGTTGTACATTTACTCGATTCGCTCATGGAGCGTCAATTAGATGCAACTGCTTCCGCTATGCTCAAAGCTTCATTAGAAGAGCGCGGCCTAACTTTTTTAATGGAAGCTCAAACGGCTGAAGTTTTAGGTAATGACACAGTAACTGGTGTTCGCTTTGCAGATGGCAAAGAACAAGATGCAGACTTAGTTGTTATGGCTGTCGGCATTCGCCCGAACATGGCGCTGGCGCAAAAAGCAGGTATTTATTGTGAACGAGGCATTGTTGTCAACGAC
>CAZORZ010000190.1:0-3580 GCA_964582255.1 uncultured Gammaproteobacteria bacterium
TTGTTTTTCATCAAGGTGACCAAGGTGCTGGTGCCATTTTAATTTATCAAGGCAGCATTAAAATCTCAACCAAAGGCGCTACCTTGGCAACGTTACAAGCAGGCGATTTTTTTGGCGAAATTGCCTTGGCACAAACAGATCAGCGCACAGCCGATGCTGTTGCTCTAAAAGATTCAGAGCTAGTATTTTTATTAAAACAAGATATTGAAGAATGGATTACTCAAGAACCTAAACATGGGGCACAGTTTTTAATGAATCTATCGTCTGTGTTAGCGTTACGGCTACAAAAAATGAATACCCAGCTTAGAGTATAAAAGCCAATGAATTCCCAAGTGTCATCACATTCTTATTTTAAAACTAGCAAAGTGTTTGTCTCCATTATTGCTATTTTTCTAGCCAGCGTATTTTTACTGTCATCGATATTAATTCCTATTATCGTTTCATTTTCACTGTATTCATTTCTTCATCCGTTTAGCAGTTGGTTAATGAGTAAAAATTTTAGCCGTACTCTATCAATCATCTTATCGTTATTATTAATGGTTTTTGTCAGTACATCTGCCCTGCTCTATGCCATACCTCGCCTATTTGACCAGCTGTTACAATTGCAACAACGCTTTCCCTCGATGTTAGCCATAGTTGAAAAATACGCCAATATCGCCAGCCAACGAATCACCGAATTAACGGGCTTCAATTTAGATTTTCCAGACATCATTATGGGTATTATTGGCCAGTCCACCTCCGTTGGTAACAGCATCATACTCAATGTTTCAGACCAAGTGATCGGCCTTGCTATTGCAAGCTTACTGATTCCTTTCATTACTTATTTTTTACTAAAAGATTATCGAAAATTCCGTAACAGCATGATGAACTGGCTTCCTAATGCTCACTTTGAATTAGGCTGGGTTATTTATCAACGTGTCGCTAACCAACTTGAGGCTTACTCTCGTGGCGTATTATTACAGTCCTTTATTATGAGCTGTGTCACCGCAATAGGCTTTAGCATAATAGGCTTAGACATCCCTATTTTAATGGGCATTATCACTGGGCTACTCAATCTTATTCCTTACATTGGCCCTTTAATTTCTATTATATTCTCTTTACTCATCGCGTTAGGTATGACACCTTTCGAGCCATCATTACTGTATCTAGTGATTCTCGTCATCATCACTGCTCAGATTATTGATAATGTTATCGTTATCCCCTACTTTATTGCTAATGCCGTTGATTTACATCCTGTTATGGTCATTTTAGGCGTGATAATTTTTGGCAGCATCTTTGGTATGGTTGGCATTATTTTAGCTATTCCAGCCATTGCAACGGCTAAAATTCTATTTAACAATCTATACCACAATATCTATAACTCCAGCCAAATGGCTATCCCACCTTAAACGGCAGTATATTCAGTTTTTTTTATTAAGGCTTTTAGCTAACTTTTGCAGCGATTGCTGCAAGGCATCATCATCAATGGTTAATGCTGCTTGCTGTAGTGCCTCTGACGCTAGTCGTGAACGCTTCGCTTTGGCTAAAAAAACTTTTTTTGGCGCCGCTAAATTTGTACTTTTGGGGCTGGTTTTGATTAAAACCCGATAAGCCACATTCAGTTGAATATGCAACTGGGCTTCAAGTTTGGCTTGATTCAATTTCAAATAGCCTGCTGCCTGAGGGCTTTTAGCTGCAATAACAACTCGTTTCGAAGAGCAGCTCATCAGTTGAAGCTGAGCTAAAATATTAGGGTCAAAAAAATGTTTTAAAAACATCTCCATTTGATGGAACTCCGCCTGTTTTTTGGCGAAATCATCAGGTAATATTTTTTTTAACCAACTTGCTACTTTTCGTGCCATAAAATTTAAACAATAAGAAGTGTCTTGAGTATAATGTAACGCATTATCCAATCATAGACGATACACCAATATGCAATTTATCGAAACCAGAGGCAATGATGGCACAAAGCCAAATTCTGTTCCTTTTTCACAGGCTATTTTAAGCCCTATTTCTTCATTTGGTGGCATTTATTCACCACAAAGCATTCCTACGTTTGATGATGGTTTTTTAAAGCGGCATGTCAGCTCTAATTACAAACAGCTAGCCAAAGCTGTTTTAGACTTGTTCGACATTGATATTACTGACGATGTGATAAATTAAGCTCTATCTCTATATGATAATTTTGATGATTCTAAAAATCCTGTGCACGTGGTTAAGGTTCACCATGACCTATTTGTCAGTGAACTATATCACGGCCCTACTCGAGCCTTTAAGGACATGGCTCTACAACCATTTGGCAGCGTGTTATCAGCCTTAGCTAAAGAACGTAATGAGAATTTTTTGATTCTAACCGCGACCAGTGGTGACACAGGCCCTGCGGCTTTGCATACCTTTAATAACAAAAGCAATGTGCAAGTTGCTTGTATGTACCCTGATGGAGGAACGTCAGATGTTCAACGCTTACAAATGGTCACTGAAGATGCTAAAAACCTTAAAGTTATAGGCATTAAAGGCGATTTTGATGACACTCAATCAGCCCTTAAATATTTATTGGGCGATGATGCCACCAGCTTTAAGAAGGCCTTAGGCGAAAAGGGCATTTCTATTTCTGCCGCTAACTCGGTTAATTTTGGACGGATTATTTTTCAAATAATCTACCACATTCATTCATATTTAGAATTAGTGCGTCAGAATGAAATCAGTCTTAGTGATGAAATTTATCTTAATGTACCGAGCGGAAATTTCGGAAATGCTTTGGGAGGGTTCTACGCTTTAAAAATGGGCTTACCCATTTATAAAATCATCATTTCGTCTAACAGTAATAACGTGCTGACCCATTTTATTAATGAAGGAAAATACGATTTAACTGATATCTCAGTCATTCCAACGTCTTCTCCTGCCATGGATATTTTAAAGTCGTCAAATGTCGAACGCATATTATTCGATTTGTTTGGCGCAGAGCGCACTAAACAATGTATGCAAGAGCTTGATGACAATAACAAATATCAACTCAATGATAATGAGATTAAAGAAATCCAAAAATACTTTTGTGCAGATTTTTGTAACGATGAGCAGGTAGCCAAGTATATTAAAGATACCTTTGATGCAGGCTATTTAATGGATCCACACACCGCTACCTGCTTTAAAGCCTATGAATCATGCAAAGATTCTAGCCATAAAATGATTGTTTATTCGACTGCTGAGTGGACAAAATTTTCACCTGAGATTGCGCAAGCCTTAACAGGTGAAACCGGTTTAACCGATCAGCAAGCACTCAGCCTAATTGCAAAAAAAGCGAATATGAAAATCCCCACCTCTATCTCTGACTTATTTACCAAAGAAAGCAATCAAAATACGGTTATTGATAAAGCCAATATCGAAGATGCGATATTAAGTTTTATTTAAGCAGTGACTGACCAAGTTCAAATTATTGAACTTGGTCAGTGCCCTCTTAGATAATTCGTCTGCGACTAACCCAGTGTCTCGACACGAATTCGCGTCACATCACTCATCACTTCACTTAGGTTTTGAATGTCACTAATCGCTTGATTCATTTTTGCTTCAACAATCTTTTGCGTTAACATTATAATCATCGCGG
>CAZORZ010000191.1:0-3559 GCA_964582255.1 uncultured Gammaproteobacteria bacterium
GCACTCCAGCACTTTAGAGATGCTCGACTTCGGCCACAAGTAGCCGAAGGCTGGGAACAGCAAGAATTAGAATGACGGAGAAAGTCGCGTCCGCTTAATGACTCTTCGAGCTAAAGTCAAAGGAGATATAATGCTACTCAGTAGAATCTTCCACAGAAGCATCGTCAGAGGTCGCCTCACCATCAGCAGGTGCATTACCTTCTGGCAAATCACCTTCTGGCGATTCGCCTTCTACCGAATCGCTTTCATCTTCTTCTTTCGCAATGCCTTCCATCTGCACTAATAACTCATTATTGGTTAAACGAATTAATTTAACGCCTTGAGTATTACGCGACACGATAGAGATACTATCAACTTTAGTTCTCACCAGTGTGCCTGCGTTCGTAATCAACATAATTTCATTATCATCGTCAACTTTAATAGCACCAACAACACTGCCATTTCGTTCTGATGTTTGAATAGAAATAACGCCTTGGCCACCACGAGCTTGCACAGAAAAATCAGACACTTTAGTACGTTTACCAAAACCATTTTCTGTGGCAAACAATAATGTTTCTTCGTCAGAGTCTATTGCCAACAATGAAATCACTTGATCTTCGCCTTTTAAACGAATGCCGCGTACACCACCTGCTGTGCGACCCATAATACGAATATCATTTTCATCAAAACGAATGCCTTTACCATTCGCGCTAAATAACATCAGCTGTTTAGAGTTATCGGTAATCTGCACACCAACTAACGAGTCTTCACCGCGTAAATCAATGGCTCTTATGCCATTAGCTCTAGGACGAGAATAATCAGACAATGCCGTACGCTTAACCGTACCATTAGCAGTTGCAAAGAAGATGTATTGGTCTTCAGGGTAATCACGAACAGGTAGAATAGCTGTAATGCGCTCACCTTCTTCTAAGGGCAACAAATTAACCAATGGCTGACCACGTGCTATGCGGCTGCCGATAGGTAATTGAAATACCTTTTGCCAATACATTTTACCCGTGGTTGAAAAACACAATAAGGTATCGTGTGTTGAGGCAATAAACATTTTCTCAACAAAGTCTTCATCCTTAACTTTTGTTGCTGCTTTACCTCGGCCACCACGTTTTTGTGCCGAATAACTTTCGATAGGCTGTGCTTTTGCATAACCTAAATGAGACAAGGTCACGACCACATCTTCTTCGGTTATTAAGTCTTCAACCGTCATATCTAATTGATTAACTAAAATCACCGTGCGACGCTCATCGTCATATAAAGTTTTCACTTCAATTAACTCGTCACGCACAACTTCCATCAAACGCACTTCACTGCGTAATATAGTTAATAAGAACTCAATATTGTCTAATATTTCACGGTATTCACTGAGTATTTTTTCTTGCTCAAGCCCCGTTAGCTTATTTAAGCGCATATCTAAAATAGACTGCGCTTGCACATCTGACAAAAAGTATTGACCGTCTATATAACCCATGGAGTCATCTAAACCGTCAGGACGCGATGCATCAGCCCCAGAACGATCAACCATTTCCATGACCACGCCCGGCTCCCAACCTTGCGCCAGCAACAGCACTTTAGCTTCTGCCGAATTAGGTGAAGCCTTAATTAGGGCAATCATTTTATCAATGTTTGATAAGGCAACAGCTAAGCCTTCTAAAATATGCGCTCTCTCACGTGCTTTACGCAGCAAATAAACAGTGCGGCGCGTAATAACTTCGCGGCGATGAGCGATAAATGCTTGAACAATATCTTTTAAATTCAGTAATTTAGGCTGACCATTTAATAAGGCCACCATATTGATACCAAACACATTTTGCATTTGGGTTTGTTTAAATAGGTTATTTAACACTACGTCAGGTACTTCACCACGGCGCAACTCAACCACCATACGCATACCGTCTTTATCAGACTCATCACGCAGAGCAGTAATACCTTCAATACGTTTGTCTTTTACTAGCTCCGCTATTTTTTCGAGTAAACGAGCTTTGTTAACCTGATAAGGCAGCTCAGTCACGATGATGCTGATTTTACCTTTAGCATCTTCTTCAAAATTAGCTTTAGCACGCAAATAAATTTTACCCTTACCTGTGCGATAAGCCTCACGTATACCACTCGCACCATTTATAAAAGCAGCAGTGGGGAAATCAGGCCCTGGAATACATTCCATCAGTTGCTCAACATCAACCAATGGGTTTTCGACCATCAATAAACAGGCATCAATGACTTCACCTAAATTATGTGGTGGAATATTGGTCGCCATACCCACAGCAATACCCGAAGAGCCATTAATCAATAAATTAGGTATTTTTGAGGGTAAAACACAAGGTTCGTATTCAGACTCATCATAGTTGGGGGAAAAATCGACCGTTTCCTTATCTAAATCAGCCAATAATTCATGTGCTATTTTAGACATGCGGATTTCGGTGTATCTCATGGCCGCAGGAGAATCGCCATCAACAGAACCAAAGTTACCCTGACCATCAACCAACATGTAACGCAATGAAAATGGCTGTGCCATGCGTACTATCGTATCGTAAACAGCCGTATCACCATGAGGATGATATTTACCGATAACGTCACCGACAATTCGTGCCGACTTTTTATAGGGCTTATTCCAATCATTACCCATTTCATTCATCGCGAATAAAACACGTCTGTGCACAGGTTTTAACCCATCTCTTACATCGGGCAAAGCACGACCAACAATAACGCTCATAGCGTATTCAAGATACGACTGGCGCATCTCATCTTCTAGATTGACGGGAATGATTTCCTTGGCGATACTAGCCATTATTTATTAACACTCATTAAGGGTATTGTTCCGCTTTTAAATGAAGGCGTTATTCTACACTTATTGAGGTGTTTTCGCTATTTTTTTAGGCTTATTCACTTCTCTCACCAATCAAATCTTTATCACTAAAAAAAGATATCTTCATCCAATTGGTCTTCACCGACTTTAACACTACCATCACTATTTTCTTTTAAAGCATCCGATGTCTCATCTAATAAAAATTGCTCGACTAAACCTTGCAGTTGAGCAGACATAGATCTAAATTCTGTTGCCGATTGTTTAGTCGCTGTTGCACCTAGAGAAGTCTCTTCAGCAATGCCGCTAATGACGGATATGTTTTGTAAAATATCCTTAGCCACTTTACTTTGAACCTCTGTTGATTCGGCTATGGAGGCACTCACTGATGAGATATTGACCACACTTTCGGTAATCAAATGCAGCGCTTCACCTGCCTGGTTCGATAATTCGACACTGTTTTTAGCCGTTTCAAAGCCCTTAGTCATCACCAGTACCGCATCTCTAGCGCCCGCTTGTAAACGCTCAATACGCTCAATACGCTCAATAATAAGGTTAGTTTGACTTTGGATTTTATTCGATAAGCCTCTCACTTCATCAGCCACAACGGCAAACCCTCTTCCATGCTCACCGACCCTTGCAGCTTCAATGGCCGCATTCAGCGCTAACAAATTGGTCTGGTCAGAAATGCCTCGAATGACGGGCACAACAATACTGATGTCTTCACTTACTTTATCAACACGCTTAATCACTTCGACCGCATTT